>CAZCWA010000178.1:3250-9402 GCA_964502265.1 uncultured Myxococcaceae bacterium
CCGCGCTTGTGGAGGACCGCGGCGTACATCACCAGCGCCTCGCAGTAGTTGCCGCAGGCGCTCATCGCCCCCACCGCGCTGCCGTACTCCTTGATCGTCGCGCGCAGCTTGCGCTCGGCGTCCTCCCCATCCGGCGAGTTGAACGCCTTCTCGCTCTCCGCGAACCCGCGCTCGGCGCGCTGCAACGACGCCTCGGCGTCCTCGTTCTTCGACACCCCGAAGAGCTCGTCGGTCTTCTTCACCCTCACGCCGGGGAACTCGGAGAGGGCGTCCATCATCCAGCCCTCGAGCCTGGGGGCGGTGCCCTCGGCGCCGCGGTCCATGGGGATGAGCAGCACGCTGATCCGTCCCGGCTGCTGGGGCGGCGGCGACTTCGCCAGGGCGAGCGCGGGGAGGAGGGCGAAGAGGAGGGTTCTCATGAGGCTCTCGGGCGAAGGCGGGACACTAACAGAGGGGGCGGGAACAAGGCTCAGGGCACCCCGAGCACCACGAAGTCGGGCCGCGCGCCATGGGCCTGGCCCACCGCATAGGCCCCCGCACCGGCAGCGATCGTCCCGCCCACCGCCGCCCAGAACCACCAGCGCTTCAGCAGCGCCGGCGTCTGGAAGGACGAGGTGGAGCGGGCCACGGCCTCGGGCGCCGAGGGCCGGGTGATGAAGTCATGGACGCGGTCGGACAGCTCCGCCGCGCCCTTCCAGTCCGCTGTATCGAGCTCGACCGCAAGGCCGCTCAGCCTGTCTCCGCGCGCCACGTCCCACACGAGGGCCTCTGCGCGGGCGGGGCCGGGTTCAGCGAGCGTCCCCTCGGCGGACACACGCACCAGCACCAGCCAGCGCGCGTCCAGCTTTTCGGCCAGGCTCTTCGCCTCCTCCGGAAGCGGCCCTGACTGCTCCTCCATCAGCGGCGCCGCCAGCGCGTGCACCTGCGCGAGCGAAGGAGACGGCTCGAGCCTGGGACGCAGCAGCACCGGCACCTCGCCCAGCTCGGTGAACTCTCCGAAGGGTTCGTGGCCGGGACGGGAGATCACCACGTGGTGGCGGCCGGGCGGCAGCGGCATCGGCTCCAGCGGGGTCAGGCCCAGCTCGCGCCCGCCCACGAACACGCGCGCGCCGGAGGGAATGGAGGAGAGCGTCAGCGCCGAGGTGGGCCGCGCCTCGAGCGACGACTGCGCCTCGGCCCAGGTCTGCGCGATCTCCGGACCGAAGATCCCTGCATCCGGCTCCACCCCGGGCGCGAGCATGGCGGCCCGCTGGAATGCGTCCACCGCGCGCTCGGTGCGGCCCTCCATCATCGCGTTGGCGCCGAGGTAGATGAACACCTGCGCCAGCGTCTCCGACCGCGTCTGCACCGGGTGCTGCGCATAGAGCGCCGCGGCCTCGGTGAGCTTGCGGCGGGCGGTGTCCGGATCGAGCTCGTCGTAGGCGCGCCGGCCCTCCTCGAAGAGCGCGTCCGCCTGCGCCAGCGGTGCTGCCTGAGTCGGAGACGGCTGCCAGGGAAAGAGCGCACCGGGGTCACTGAGGGGAAGGCCGCGCGACGAGAGCGCCGCCGAAAGCCTCGCCTCCAGCGCGCCCGCGAGGTGCTCGCCGGCCGGGTTCGCGGCGTGTACGACGATGGCGGTGCGCGTGTCCGGGACGCCGGCGCCAGATGAGGCGACGACCGCCGGCGCAGCGAGGAGCGCGGCCGCAAAGAGGAAGGAGGGGAGTGCTCGCACGCGCCGATGGTACCGGCCGCCTCCACGGTCGGGCAAACCGCCTGATGACCGATGCCGGGCGATTCGTGCCTGCCTGCTGCTGCGGATCGCTACTGCGCCTTCAGGTGCGCGACCACGTCCGCCACCTGCTGATCCGAGAGCTGGTCCCCGAACCGCGGCATCACCAGGTTGCCGGTGAGGATCGCCTCGATGGTGCCCACCGTGTCCGCGTTCGCGACCTCCGGCAGGTCCGCACCCGCGCTGCCGCCGCGCGCGTCCTCTCCATGGCAGCGGGCGCAGTTGGCGTTGAAGAGCGTGGCGCCGTTGGACGCGTCCCCCGCCAGCTCGGAGATCGCGGTCACCCGGTTCTGGTCCGGCGCCGGGCCGCACCCCACGGCGAGGAGCCCGGCTGCGGCGAGCGGTGCGAGGACGGCGCGGAGGTCGAGGCGAAACATGGTTCGTGCTCCTGAAGAGTCGGCAGGCCGCTCAATACCCCAGCCTCCGGGGAGCGCGCGAATTCTGCGACGTCTCGGGCCCAGCGCTCAGTGCGGCTCCGGCGCCTCGGGATCCCCTTCGGCGAGGGCCTCGAAGATCGCGCGCGCGGCGGTCTCGATGCCATGTCCCGGCGCCAGCTCCTTCGCCCGGTGCAGAAGCCCGTGCAGCGCCTCGGCCAGCACCCGCCCGTCGAGCGTCTCCTCCGCCAGCGCGGTCTCCAGCACCGCCAGCGCGTCCTCGGCGAAGAGCAGGCGCCTGCGGTCGACCCAGCGCTGCGTGAGCACCGGCGCCGCCTTCGCCATCCCCAGATCGTCGTGCGCCTGCGTCACCTTCTCGCGCACCCCCTCCACCGCCCGGAGGATCTCCTTCCGGCGCGCGTGAAGGGGCGGGCAGTCCACGTGTTCGACGATGGCCCGGGCGATGATCCGGATCTCGTCCACCGTCGTCTGCGCGGTCACATGCACGAAGCCGGCGGTGATCCCCTCCACGGCCCCGAAGGTCTCGGTGAGCCGGTAGTTGAGGTAGTTGCAGAGGTACGAAGACGCATCCGGCGCGTAGGACGCGTCCGGGGCCGCGCTCGTCCCCACCGTCCTCGAAGCCAGCGTCCCATCCCTCTCCGCCCGCCGCAGCGCGTCCTCGATCGCCTGGACCGGGAGCATCGTCCTCAACCTCGCCCGGGGCTCTTCGCGCGCGCTGATGGGGCCGGGCTCGATGCGCTGCCCGCGCCCGTCGAGGGCGTCGCTCTTCCAGTTCTCCGGCCGCTCCTCGACCTGCGCCTTCGGGCTCACGCCCAGCGAGAGGACGATGTCCGGCGGGTTCTCGCGCACCTCCGCCATGAAGGACTCCACCGCCGCGTGGGTGACCTCCAGCTCCCGCAGCTCGACCAGTGCGTCATCGAGTCCTGTCCCAGCCAGCGCGCGCGCCAGCACGCTCGATGGGTTCGGCCTTCCCGCGGCCTCGTCCCAGGTGCCCGCGAAGTCGCCGTAGCCGGTGACGATCACCCGCAGCGGCCCGCGCTCCGTGCGGTGGGAGGTGGTGCTCATGCGCGCTCTTCTATCACCGCGCGCAATCTTGCCTTCGGATCCTCCGCTGCTAGATTGCCCGCCGCACAGGCCTGTAGCAGCCAGGCCTCGAGGGGGTCCAACAGGCTGGTTTCATTGGCCTTTTCTGGCGTCCGGAGCGTCACCGCGAGGTGGCCTGGGGAGGGCGCGTGGAACAGATGATCATGGCTTTGGACGTGGTGGAGAAGGCGGGCCGCAGGGGCGCCCGCGGTGGCGGCGGTGGGGGCGGCGGCGGTCGTGGGAAGGGCGGTCCAACCGGAGAAGGCGGAGGCGGCGGGGGAGAAAGCGGGGCGGTGCCGGCGTCTTTGGCGGAGGAGGCGCGCAGGCGCTACCTCAACTACGCGCTGTCGGTGATCACCTCGCGCGCGTTGCCGGACGTGCGGGACGGCTTGAAGCCGGTGCAGCGGCGCATCCTCTATGGGATGTGGGCGGACCACCGGCTCACCGCGGACGCGAAGTACCAGAAGTGCGCCAAGGTGGTGGGCACCGTGATGGGCCAGTACCACCCGCACGGCGACACCGCGATCTATGACGCGCTCGCGCGCATGGCGCAGGACTTCTCCCTGCGCTACCCGCTGGTGGACGGGCACGGCAACTTCGGCTCTCTGGACGGCGATGCGCCGGCGGCCATGCGCTACACCGAGTGCCGGCTGGCGCGGGTGGCCTCGGAGCTGCTGAGCGAGATCGGCAAGAAGGTGGTCGACTTCCGGCCCACCTACGACGGCTCGATGCAGGAGCCCATCGTCATCCCCTCGCGCATCCCGCAGCTCCTCATCAACGGGGTGACGGGGATCGCGGTGGGCATGGCCACCAACATCCCGCCGCACAACCTCGGCGAGATCGTCGACGCGTGCGTGGACCTCATCGCCAACCGCAAGCTGGAGACGAAGGACCTCCTCAAGCACGTGAAGGGCCCGGACTTCCCCACTGGCGGCCACGTGCTCAACGACAAGAAGGAGCTGCGCGAGATCTACCAGACCGGGCACGGCTCCATCCGCGTGCGCGGCGAGTGGAAGCACGAGGCCGGTCCCCGCGGCGCCGAGCTCATCGTCATCACCTCCATCCCCTACACGGTCAACAAGGCCAACCTGGTGATGAAGATCGGCGACCTGGTGCGCGAGCGGAAGCTGCCGCACCTGGTGGACGTGCGCGACGAGAGCACCCGCGACGTGCGCATCGTGCTCGAGCTGAAGAAGGAGGCCTCCGCCGACCTGGTGATGGCCTACCTCTACAAGCACACGCCGCTGCAGACGAACTTCAACGTCAACATGACGTGCCTCGTCCCGGTGAAGGAGAACCCGGAGGTGGGCCGTCCGGAGCGGCTCGACCTCAAGCGGATGCTCGAGGAGTTCCTCATCTTCCGCGAGGGCGTGGTCAAGCGCAGGCTCACCTACGAGCTCGACCTCGTGCTGCGCCGGCTGCACATCCTCGAGGGCCTCGCCAAGGTCTACGACGCGCTCGACGAGATGATCCGGATCATCCGCAAGAGCGAGGGCAAGGACGACGCGGCGAAGAAGCTCATCGCCCGCTTCAAGCTCTCCGAGGAGCAGGCGGACGCCATCCTGGAGATGAAGCTCTACAAGCTCGCGCGGCTGGAGATCCTCGTCGTGCAGGACGAGCTGAAGCAGAAGCGCGCCGAGGCGAAGCGGCTGGAGAGCCTGCTGAAGAGCGACAGGAAGCGCTGGGAGATCGTCCGCGACGAGTTGCTGGAGGTGAAGAAGGCCTACGGCGACAAGCGGCGCACCCGGGTCGGCGGCGCGGTGGACGAGACCGAGTACGACCCCGAGGCCTTCATCGCCGACGAGGACGCGGTGGTGGTCGTCACCCGCGACGGCTGGATCAAGCGGATGCGCGACATCAAGGATCCGGGCCAGACCCGCGTCCGCGAGGGCGACGAGGTGATGGTGGTGCTGCAGGGCTCCTTGCGCTCCAACCTCACGCTCTTCTCCAACTTCGGCGCCGCGTACGTGACGCGGTTCAACGACATCCCCTCGTCCACCGGCTACGGCGAGCCGGTGCAGAAGCTCTTCAAGTTCGACGACCGCGAGCGGATCGTGGCCGGGTTCTCGCTCGACCCCAGGCTGCCGCAGCCCCAGACGCTGGTGGCGGTGAGCGCGCGCGGCTTTGGCCTGCGCTTCGCGATGGAGGCGCACACCGAGGTCTCCACCCGCGCGGGCAGGCGGTACGCGCGGCCGGCGGAAGGGGACGAGATCATCGGCGTGCAGCCCACCTCCAGCGCGCGCGACGTGGTGATGCTGGTGACCGAGCGGACCGCGGTGCTCCTGTGCAAGGCGAACGAGATCAACGAGCTCTCGGGGCCGGGCCGCGGCGTGACGGTGATGAAGGTCGGGGACGACGACCGCGTGCTGGCGTTCCTCTGCACCCACGACCGCAAGGAGTCGCTCACGCTGGAGACGCAGAAGGGCCGGCGGCTGGAGGTGTCGCCGTCGAAGTACGAGGTCTCGGGCCGCGGCGGCAAGGGCCGGGAGCTGAGCCGGAAGGACCGGGTGAAGGCGGTGGACCAGGGCTACACGTGGGTGCGGCTGCCCGAGGAGAAGAAGTGATGGCGGCGAAGAAGCAGACCTACAGCGGCCAGGACATCCAGGTCCTCGAGGGCCTCGAGCCGGTGCGCAAGCGGCCGGCGATGTACATCGGCGGGACGGACGCGGCGGGCTACCACCACCTGCTGTGGGAGATCCTCGACAACAGCGTGGACGAGGTCATCAACGGCTTCGCCACGAAGGTGGTCGTCACCCTCCACAAGGACGGGCGGACGATCAGCGTGGAGGACGACGGGCGCGGCATCCCGGTGGACATGATGCCGAAGTTCAAGAAGTCCGCGCTGGAGGTGATCCTCACCACGCTGCACGCGGGCGGGAAGTTCGAGCAGGGCAACTACATCCACT
>CAZCWA010000179.1:0-9398 GCA_964502265.1 uncultured Myxococcaceae bacterium
ATGCGCTGCGTGGACCCGGTCGCATATCGGCGCACCAGATGTATGGCGCGCGCAGATCGGTGAAGTGGACGCAGGGGAAGGGCGCCAGCTCGAGCCCGCTGGCCCGCTCCTCGATGTGCGTCCCGGCGCTGCCGCCGCCGCTCGCGGACCCCGTCACCGTGCCCAGCCCGGCGCCAATGCCGGCGCCGAAGAGCACGACCAGCGCGCCGAGCACCAGGGTGCGGACGATCGTTTGGGAGGAAGAGACGGACACGCTGCGCCGATCAGACGGCAAACGGCCCGCGCGTGCAATGTGCGCACGCACGGGCCGGCTCTCCATCGACGCCTGTTCGGTGGCTCAGACGCGGGTGGTCGGATCCTCGAGGGTGATGGGCCCCTGGCCGGGGCTGTGTTCCAGCGCGCAGTCCGTGCACATCCAGAACATGATCACCATCCCGTTGTCGCCGGACGCGGAGAAGTTCGCGCCTCCGACGCCGGGCGCCTCCTGCCGCTTGCAGGCGATGCAGAGCTTCTTCGGGCCGGGCTTGGTGGAGAGCGGATCGGTCATGGTCTGAGCCTAGCGCGCCTGTGTCCTCAGCCGACGGAGATCTGCCAGCCCCCGTTGGGGTTCTGGTTGATGAAGTAGCCGAGCTCCTGCGCGGAGACGCTCTTCACGTTCTGATCCGCCGGGTCGTGCACGAGGAAGCGGCCCTGCGCGTCCATGCCGTAGACGAGCACGTAGTGACCCGAGGTCTTGGCGTCGTTCCGGTGCGGCGGCATGGCGTAGTAGTCGCCGTTGGCCACCACCTGCTTGCCCTGCTGGAGCTGCTCGCGGATCCAATCCACGTTCGCGCCCGGGCCGCGGATCTGGCCCTGCTTCCCCATCGCCTGCGCCATCTGGACGATGCCGTTGACGTTGGTGCCGTTGCCGGAGGTGCCGCCCTTCTGGCCCAGGTGGTTGATGAGCTGGGCGTCGGTCATGCCCTGGCCGTAGCCCATCGCGCGCGCGACCATCGCCATCGAGGTGGGGCCGCAGTTGGCCGGGCCGTTGTAGTAGCCGCGCTCGGCGCCATCCGGGCGGTACTGGCTGATGAACGGAGGCTGCGTCCCCGACGTGGGCTTGTTGTCCTCGACGCGCTCCACCGGAGCGGACGGGTTCAGCTCCACCGGCGGGCTCACCGGATGGGCGGGGACGAAGGTGGTGGCGTTGTTGCCGGTCACCGCGGGCAGCTTCAGCGTGTCGCCCGCGTAGATGAGGTTCGGGTCCTTGATCTGCGGGTTGAGCGAGACGATCTGGTTGATGATGTCCCAGTGCGAGCCCGCCATCCCCTGGCCCTTCAGGCGCGAGGCGATGCCCCACAGCGTGTCGCCCCACTTGATCTGGTACTCGCTCTGACCGGTGGCGGAGCCGGGGCCTGCCGGCGTGCTGGCCGGCGGCGCCGCGGAAGGACCGGAGGGAGGCTGGGTGCCCGCAGGTGCGCCCGGGGTGGTGCCCGGAGCACCGGCCGCCGCGCCCAGGTGGCGGCGGAACTCCTCGGCGTTGCGGAAGATCGTCGCGCTGTAGTTGCCGCCGGTGGTCGCGCTGTCGGCGCTGCGTCCCTGGCGAAGCGCGTTCTGCACGCCGCCCACGCCCGCGTTGTACGCCGCCACGCCCAGCCGCAGGTCGCCGCCGAGCTGATCGGTGTAGTTGCGCAGCAGCCGCGCCGCGTAGTCGGTGGCCGAGGCGATGTTGCGCCCGTTCTGGTTGTTGCGCAGGAAGTCGCCGTGGAAGCGGTCGTCGATCTGCCACGGACCCTGGCCGTGCCCGTCGTAGCCGGTGATGTCCACCCGGCCGCCGCTCTCCTGCTTGAGGATTCCGAAGAGCACCTCCGGCGGGAGGTTGTACTTGCGCGAGGCCTCCATCACCGAGTCGTGGAACTGTCCGTACGGCTCCGGCAGCGAGTGCCGCCGCTGCGTGGAAATGGGCGCGGTGTTCCGCGTCGTGGCGACCGAGCTGACCGTCATGTGTGCGCTCCTCTTCGTCCCTTGCGAGTCCGTTCTCATTCTCGGAGAAGGCGAGCCGGGGTTTCCGACCCGTGTCACTTTCTGGGGGCGCCTGTACGTGCAAGTGCGCCTGGGGCTGCTTCGACCCCGCGGGTGAAAGCGACCCGGGTGGGCGGGCCGGGCCCCGCTGCTCGCCCCTCGTCAGCAGGCGGGAAGGAGGCGGCACGCGCGTTGCTCAGCTTCCGCAGCCGAGGCCCCATGGAAAGCGTCGCCGGTTCGTCATCCCTGCTGCAGTCGCTCCGGCGCCTCCTCGCCGGCTACCTGATGCGCAGGCGGCCCGAGCGGAGGGCCTCTGCCGCCAGCCCCCACGTGAAGGAGGCCCGGCCGGCCCCCGAAGAGGCCGCTGCACGGGACCCGTTCGAGCCCTTCGCGGCGTTGCTCGACGTCCCGGTTCCCCTCCCTTCGGAGGAGCCGGACGTGCTGGAGGACGAGGAGGATTCGCTTTGGGCCGCGCGCGTGCTCGAGCACTTCTCGCTCAACCGTCCCTCGCCTGCCTCCGCTCCGTCCCTCTCACTGAGGGTGCTGGGGCTGCTCGCGGAACCCCGCACCCAGATCGGCGATCTGGTGCCGATCATCTCCTCGGACCCCGCGCTGTCGGCGGCCATCCTGGCGGCGGCGAACTCCGCCCAGCACCGTGGGGTGGACGAGGTGGAGACGGTCCGGCCCGCGGTGGTGCGACTCGGGCTGCAGGAGGCTGCCCGGGTGGTGGGGGCGGTGGCCGCGCGGAGCCTCTTCAAGCCCGAGGTACGCGCCGAGCGCCAGGCGTTCCCCGAACTCTCTGCGCAGCTCTACGCGCGGGCGGTGGCGGTGGCCTACGCGGCGGCGGCGCTCGGGCTGCGGCTCCCCGGCGCGCGCAGCGACCGGACGTTCCTCGGCGGGATGCTCTACGACGTCGGTCGTGCGGTGGCGCTGCGGTCCTTCAGCGCGCTCGCGGTCGAAGACGGATCGTCGCCATCGGAAGACCGGGTGGCGCGCGTGCTGGAGGCGGTGCACGTGGAGGTCGGCGTGAGCTGCCACGAGATCTGGCGTCTGCCGCAGTTCCTCCAGGAGCTCGCCCTGCTGCACCACGACGCGCACGTCCCCGCGGAGCCCGGCTTCGTGGACCTCCACGTGGTGCGGCTGTGTGGCGCGCTCCTCGAGCTGCGCACGCCGGGGACCGCCTTCCGCGCGTCACGCGAGCTGGTGCAGAGCGCCGGGGCATTGGGGCTCGGGCCGCGGGAGGTGAGGGTGGTGGACGCCGAGCTTCGCGATGCGCTCCAGCGGGCGTCCTCGCTGCCCGGCCTGAAGTAGGCGCGTCACGTCGCGCTTCGCGCCACCAGCTCGGGCGGCCAGGGCTCGAGCCACGTCTGCGAGACGGCCCACGGCGTGGGGTGGCGGCGAAGGTGGTGTCGAAGCAGCGTCAGCGGCACCAGCAGCGGCACCTGCGCGAGGCGGTAGGCGTGGATGGCCTCGAGCAGCTCCTCCTTGTCGCCCGCGTCCAGCGCGTCCTTCAGGTGGCCCATCAGGTGGAAGAGCACGTCGGTGTTGCGCTTGCGGGTGGCGGGCTTCGCCATGCTGGCCATGAACAGGGCCGCGTAGTCCGCGAGCACCCGGGTGAACGCGGCCTGGGTGCTGCCCTCTCCGGCGCGTGCCACCAGCCGCCCGAGCTGCCGGTACGCGACGAGGTCCCGCGCCGAGAGCGCGAGTTTGTGGCGCGCGTGGAAGTCCACGAGGTCGCCGGGCCGCGGGCGTGACGCCTTCGTCATCAGTCCCCGGAGCCTTCGGTGCGCGTAGATGCGCTCGATGAAGTTCTCGCGCAGGGTGACGTCGAGCAGCCGGCCCTCCTCTTCGAGCGGGAGCAGTGGATGCGCGCGCGCCAGCTCGTCGGCGAAGAGGCCACGTCCCGCCTTCACCGGCGCGCCGCCCTTTCCGTAGACGCGCACCCGCTCCATCCCGCACGAGGGCGAGTCCTTCTTCAGCACGAACCCGTCGAGTCCCTCCAGCGAGCCCATCCGCTGCCGCGCGAAGCTGCGCATGGCGGAGGTGAGATCCTGCCCGGTGGAGGGCACCATCATCCTCGGCGCGTCGGGCTTCCCCTCGAGCCGGAGGGAGGGCCGCGGGACACCCAGGCCCAGCTCCAGCTCCGGACACACCGGGACCCACTCCACGAAGCGCCCGAGCGTGCCGGTGAGGAAGCCATCCCGCTTGTGGCCGCCGTCGTACCGGACCTTCTTCCCCAGCAGGCACGCGCTGATCCCGATGCGAGGGCGCTCGTCGTGTTGCATCGACGTCCGGCGTAGCGTCGGGCGCCGAGGGCTGTCGCCAGAATTCGCAGCCACTGTCGGCTGCCACGTGGGAAGGTCCCGCTTGCACATGGGCTGGCGGCTCTTCTCCACCATCTTCTGGACGTTCCTCGTGGTGAGCTGCATCCCGCTGTTCGTCGGGGCGCTGCTCATCTTCCTCGTCACCTGGCCGTTCGATCGGAACCGGCGGCTTCTGCACCTGTACTCGTGCGCGTGGGCGCAGCTCTACTTCTGGGTGAACCCGCTGTGGCGCTGGCGCATCGAAGGGCGCGACAGGCTGCCCTGGCGCGGGCCGGCGGTGATCGTCGCCAACCACCAGTCGCTGGGGGACATCCTCCTGCTCTTCGGGCTCTTCCGCCCGTTCAAGTGGGTGTCCAAGCAGAGCGTGTTCAAGGTGCCGTTCATCGGCTGGAACATGCGGCTCAACGGCTACGTGGGGATCGTGCGCGGCAGCCGCGAGAGCGTGGTCCGCATGTTCGAGGAGTGCGAGGCCTGGCTCGATCGGGGCGTGCCGGTGCTCCTCTTCCCCGAGGGCACGCGCTCTTCGGACGGGACGGTGAAGGCGTTCAAGGACGGCGCGTTCGTGATGGCGGTGAAGAAGAACGTGCCGGTCATTCCCATTGCGCTCACCGGCACCGCGCGCGCGCTGCCCAAGCACGGCTTCGTCCTGCGCGAGCACGTGGACTGCTGGGCGCGCGTGCTCCCGGCGGTGCACCCCTCTTCGGTCGACGGCGACGTGGAGCGGCTGCGGGACGAGGTGCGCGCGGTGATCGTCGAGGGCGTGGCGCAGCTCGACCGGGAGAAGGCCGCGCTGGATCGGAAGGGGTTCGGCTCGCAGGACGGGCAGGAGACCTCGTCCGTGCACACCGACTCCGGCTCGACGTAGGCGCGCCTCGGCGGCAGGGCGAGCGGGCGGGCTGCGCGCTCCGATGCGAGCGGACCGGCCTTGTGCCCCGGAGGCGCACGCAGGTTAGGATCAGCGCAGCCCTGCGGGGCGAAAGGAGGTGGTGCCGTGCATAAGCACAAGACGGCGACCTCCTCCGCGATGGCGCGGTAAGCAGCGTGCCCTCTCGTGGAGTGATGGTTCGCGAAGCTGTACGGGGTCGCATCGTTCAGACGGTGCGACCCTTTTTTCTTGCTCAGGTCGACGCCAACCGCGACCTCCGCTGCACGCGCCACGCATCCGCGCTGTAGAGCCCGAGCGAGAGCCAGATGAGCGCGAAGGTGACCGCCGAGGCGCGGCTGAACGGCTCTCCGAACGCGAGCACCGCGAGGAGGAACTGGCCGGTGGGCGCGAGGTACTGCATCAGCCCCAGCGTGGCGAGCCGGAGCCTTCGGGCGGCGTGGACGAAGAAGAGCAGGGGCACCGCGGTCACCACGCCCGCCAGCGAGAGCAGCAGGGGGGTGGAGAGGTCGCCTCCGAAGAACTGCGACTGCCCGCGCACCACCAGCACCGCGAGGTAGCTCAGCGCGACGGGCAGCATGAAGGCCGTCTCGATCAGCAGGCCCACCAGCGAGTCCACCGGCACCTGCTTCCGCACCAGCGCGTAGGTCGCGAAGCTGCCGGCAAGCGCCAGCGACACCCAGGGCACGACGCCGTAGCTCACGACGAGGTTCACCACGCCGACCAGCGCGAGCACCACCGCCAGGACCTGGGGCCTGCGAAGCCGTTCACCGAGGAAGACCACGCCGAGCACCACGCTGATCAGCGGATTGATGAAGTAGCCGAGGCTCGCCTGCAACACGCGCGCATGGTTGATGGCCCAGATGAAGAGCAGCCAGTTGAAGGAGATGAGCGCGGTGGTGAGCGCGAAGATCCACCGGTTGCGGACGGGCCGGAGCGCCGAACGGACGTCCTCCCAGCGCCGGCGGAGCGTCACCAGCGCGGCCACGAAGAGGAGCGAGAACACCACCCGGCACGCGACCGTCTCGGTGGCGGGGACGTGGGAGACGCCCTTGAAGTAGAGCGGCGCGAGCCCCCAGATCGCGGCCGCGCCGAACGCGTAGAGCAGCCCCGTGGCGGTGGCGGAGCGGGGGACGGACATGCGCGCACACTGCCCCGTCCGTTGCGCACTTCAAGCAGCAACTCGGGACGTGGTACTCCCCCCGCATGGTCCTCGTGCGCGCGCTGATCTTCGTGACCCTCGGAGCCGCGGGACTCGTGACCGGCGCCGCCTGCGCCCGTGCGAAGGGTGAGGTTCGGCCGGCCGAGCCTGTCGTCACCGGCTTTCCGGTCAACGAGGACGACTGCACGGGCGAGACGCCGCTTCTGGCCGGGGCGCCGGGCAGCCCCGGGAATCTGCTGCCGTCCGAGCTGCACGATCAGGGCGCGAGCGAGCTCGCAATGTTGATGCGGGTGATGCAGGAGGACCTCCACCGCTCTGCGAACGCCTTGCGGCAGGAGGCGCGAGGCGGTGACGTGGAGCCCGCCTCGCACGGGGAGGAGAAGGCCGGGCCGCTCCATCCGACGCACCGGCGCATCCGCTGCGCGTGGCCCACCGATCCCGCCGAGCGCACCCCGTCCTTCGATGCCTTCGCGATCGCCTATCTCGCGCAGGTGAAGTCGGCGGACGTGGCGAACGTGGAAGCCGCGCCGCTGGAGGTGCGCCGGGCAGCGCACAACCGCGTGGTGGATGGCTGCCGCGCCTGCCACGAGACGACGTGCTCCGGCCCGCTGCCGGCGATCGAGAAGCTGCGGGTCACCGAGTAGGCGGCCAGGCCCTCGGCCCCGTGCCGTCTGTGCGCATGTGCCCCTTGGCGAAAGCGCCTCTGCGCCTGACTGTTTCGGGGAAGGAGGCAACATGACCCTGCTTGGATTCATCATTCTGCTGATCGTCGCTGCGGTGGCCGGTGCCATCGGCGAGATGCTCGCCGGCGGCAAGGTGCCCGGCGGCTGGGTGGGCTCCATCGTGGCCGGTCTGGTGGGCGCGTGGCTCGGCGGCATGCTGCTGAAGATCGGCCCCGTCATCGGCGGCGTCCAGATCATCCCGGCCATCATCGGCGCAGCGCTCTTCGTCTTCCTCTTGAGGCTGGTGATGAGCGCGACGCGGACGTCGACACATCGACGACGCACCGTGTAGCCGTGTAGCTGTAGCGGACGTCACCTGAGGAAGCAGTCACCAGTCGTCGGGTTGGAGCCCTCGGCCATCGTCTGCCGCAGGGCTCCTTCCTTTTGATGCGTCGGGCGAGACCGCCTGCCACAGCTCGGCCGCGAGCCGGTCGCCACACTGCAGTGCGGCGCGGTCGAGCAGCACCTGCGCCTGGATCATCAACGGAGGGTCGCGGCCCGTGGACAGCCGCGCGGTCATGCTGAGCTCGCAGCGACCCCGGAAGACGATCCGGCCGAAGGGGTCCATCAGCGCCGCGCTCGCCTCGAAGACCGGCAGCACCGCGCGGACCGGCCCCTCCTCGATCGACAGCTCGAGGCGCTCCACCGTGACGTCGAGCAGCAACTCGGGTGAGCATGTCCCGGCACGGCAGGCCTCGCCCCTCCGACCTGCCACCCCATGTCCCCGCAGCGCGTCGAGCATCCGGACGGCGAGCGCATCGGCTGGATCGAGCAGCGGGCCTTTGGGGGAAGGCGCCGGATCGCGCTGCCAGCCGCGATCGACCGCGTGAGGAAGGTACGTCGCGCGCTCGAGCGGGAGGGCGAGCAGATGCGAGAGGGCGAGCACGTCCGGATCGGCCTTCGCGCCGCCGGAGACGAAGCGCAGGCGCGCCATCACCGGTGGCCCCACCTGCGGGTGGACGTCCGGCATTGCCTTCAGCCGGGCGACGTCGTCCCTCGACAGCGCACGCCCGTTCCCACAGCCGACGTTCAGCGAGAGCAGGCCCGCGAGCACGATGAGGCCCAGCGGCGCGCATGCGCCGGCAGCGGACACGTTCCGAGCCTGGGCGGGCGGCGAAGCTGAAACCAAGACGCGTCCACTATGTCAGACTTCAGACGTGCCGCGTCCTCTCCCCGGTCTCTACCTGGCGCACAAGCCGGTGGGTGCCACGAGCTTCTCCATCGTCCGGGCGGTGCAAGCGGCCCTGGACGCCGAGCCGGGCCGGAAGCTCGGCGTGGTGCACGGCGGTACGCTCGATCCGTTCGCGCACGGTCTCCTGCTGGTGCTGGTGGGCCAGGCGACCAAGCTGTTCGACGAACTCCACGCGGTGCCGAAGGTGTACGAGGCCGAGCTGGTCTGGGGCGTGGAGACGGACACCGGCGACCATCGGGGCGTCCCTGTCGGCGGCGCCCCGGAGCGGGCAGCGATGCTGACGCCGTCGGAGATCGAACGTGCGGCGGCCACGCTGATGGGCTGGAGCGATCAGGTGCCGCCGCCCACCAGCGCGAAGAAGATCGGCGGCGAGCCCGCGTACCGGAAGGTGGAGCGGGGCGAGCACGTGGAGCTGCCGCCTTCGCGCGTGTACCTGCACGCGATGGAGTGGCTCGGTCACAGGCTTCCGAGCCGGAGCCGTGTTCGCCTCACCGTGCGCGGTGGCTTCTACGTGCGGTCGTTCGCGCGGGACCTCGGGCGAATGCTGGGCTGCGGCGCGCACCTCTCCGAGCTCGGACGCACCGCCATCGGCCCGTGGAGGGATCCGGGAGCTGAGGCGGGCGCCCCGGGGTCGTTTCTCAGTGGTGCGCCGCTGACGGGACGCGCGCTGCTGCCCTGGTGCGCCTCGCGCGTGTTGACGGACGCCGAGGTGGGCACGCTCCGGAGGGAGGGGCGGATCGCGAAGGGAACGCTGCAGCCGCCCGATTGGGAGCGGCCGCCGCAGTTCGAGGAGCCCCATGGTCCGGTGCGCGGCTTCCACCTCGGGAAGCTGGCCATGCTGCTCACGCACGACGCCGAAGGGCGGGAGCTGAAGGTGTCCCGCGAGCTCTTCGGCGGGCTGTGATCAGCGACCCCGGCGGTGGGCGTGGATGACCTCGACCACGCGCTCGAGGTCCTCGCCGGTGAGGCTCGAGCCGGAGGGGAGGCAGAGGCCGTGCTCGAAGAGCCGTTCGGAGACAGCGCCCCCGCGCACGCGGCAGGAGGAGAAGACCGGCTGCAGGTGCATCGGCTTCCAGACCGGGCGGGACTCGATGTCGAGCTTCTCCATCGCCAG
>CAZCWA010000180.1:0-9396 GCA_964502265.1 uncultured Myxococcaceae bacterium
AGGCGCTCGGCCTCATATGAGGGGATGGCTCAGGTGCGAATGGGCTCACCCCGACGCACGCGTAAGACTTAAATGGCACGGCGATCCTGAGTCAACTGTATCAGTGCGGCAACCGATGGCACGCATCGAAGCTGGTGATGGTGCATTCAGCGGCGCCCTCGTGAGACAAGGGCATGGATTTCAGAGATCCTACCTCCTCAGTCTGCTGCAAGTGCTGGCGAAGACGGGAGATTCTACGGGCGCTACTCTGCTTCTGGGCGTGGAGGAGCCAGAACTGTATCAACATCCTCCGCAGGCAAGGCACCTTGCGACCGTCCTGGAGGCACTCAGCGAGCAGGCAGTCCAGACGGTGGTTTGCACGCACAGCCCATACTTCATCTCGGGGCGCGGATTTCCTGGCGTAAGGCTCATCGCCCACAATTCCACGCAACGTGCGTCGGAGGTTCGGTCTACGTCAGTCAAGGCAGTGCAGGAGCGACTGAAGGCGGTTGGATGTCGATGGGAGACGGTTGGAGGAGCGCGGGTACGCCTTCACCAGCATCTGCAGCCTGGGGCCAACGAAATGTTCTTCTCACCGGTGCTCGTGCTGGTTGAGGGAATCGAAGACGCGGCGTTTCTCCAAACTCACTTACACCTTCGCAGTCAGGTCGAGGAGTTCCGAAGGCTGGGCTGCCACGTGGTCGCAGCCGACGGAAAGAGTCATCTCCCTGCGCTCATTGCCATCGCCGCCGAGTTGGCGATCCCAACGTTCGTCATCTGCGATGCGGATACCGGGGAGAAGAACTCAGACAAGCGGAGTAAGCACGAGACCGACAACCGCGCCATCCTCACGTTGCTGGGTCATCCGAACGCAACACCCATGCCCTCCGCCGACTTGATTTTGGACAATATCGTGATGTTTTCAGATTGCATGAGCAGATCCGTGGAACCAGGCTTCGGTGGAGCACTGGAAGAAGCACGCAATGCTGTGCGCTCCCGAGACAAGAATTTCGATGGCAGGCTCAACAAGAGCCCGCTCTTCATCGGCGATGTGCTAGCCGAGTTGGCCGAGACGAAGAACCTGTACTCCCCGAGCCTGGATGAGATCTGCGCCCGTCTTCTCACCTTCGCTAAGCGCAGTCGCCCGAGGCAAACATTGGCGACTGAAGTGCAGGGTCCCATTGCAGCCTCCGCTTGACCTGACGCGTTGAGGCTTGAATCGAGTCACGCCAGGTCGACCGGGAGACCGGGGACCTGACCATCGTCGCGGAGCTGCTCGAGGTCCTCGGGTAGACCGCGCTCGCCGGTCAAGGCGTCCGCCACGCCTCTGACGGTCCACCGCAGGGCGCGGCCTTCACCAAGAGCCAGGTGTTGTGGTTCGTCTCCCAGGAGCTGCCCTGGATGAGGGCGCCTCGGCGGCGGGGATCCGGGCCGGGCATCTCCTCCTCGTGGAAGCGCATGTCGCGCGCGAGGTCCCAGGGCTCCCGGGTGTCCAGGCGCTGCAGGGGGATCTTCGTGTGGCGCGGGATGAACTCGAAGCACTGTCTGCCCACCGGCAGGAGCACACGGCGGGAGGCGCGGGGCGTCTCGAGCTCGAAGGACGAGATGGCTCGCCCGTCCTCCCACAGCTCCACCTGGTGGCGGCCGTCCGGCACCACCACCCACGGGTTCGGTCCGCGGAGCTGGGCGGGCTCGCCGTTCACGCGCAGCGACACCATCCGGCCGGGCGGGTTGAGGATGTGGAGCTGCGTGGTCGAGCCGTTGGGGTCCCACCGGAAGAAGAGGATCACCGCACCGGCGAGGGCGGCCGCGAGCGCTCCCACCACGACTGCGTCGAGCACCTTGCGCCCCATCGGCACCGAGCGTAACGGCACCCCTGCCGTACCTCAGCGCCGCGGCACCCACCTCCACGCAGGGACAATCTCACCCGCCGGGTCGCGCCCTACCCGGTGCGCTGGCGGAGGAGCATCCCGAGGCGGGCCTGCTCATCGAGCTCCTTCGACTCCCTCCGCCGCAGGTCCAACCGGACCTCCTCGCGGGCGCGCTCGGTGAGCTTGCGCATCACCTCCGCCTTCTCCCGCGCCGAGCGCAGCTCCACCGTGTGCGCCTGCACCGCCTGCTTCCGCTCGGTCAGCAGCCGCTCGGCCTGGACCACCCGCTGGCGCTGCGAGGTCTGCGCGAACTCGGCCATCACCCAGTGATCCACAGAGGAGGAGAGGGGCTTCGCCTGCTGCAGCCGCTCCCGCTCCGCCTGGAGCGTGTCCCGCGCGCGCTGCTCTCTCGTCTGCTCCTCCGCGAGCGCTCGCCGCGCCTGGTCCTCGCCCCGCTCCCTCCACCTCACCAACACCTCGAGCCGCTTCGGATCACGCATGTCCCGCGTCGCTGTGCAGAACCGGTGCCGCCGCTCGCCGCGAAGATGCCCCTTCTCTTCCTTGATCTGACGCCACGCCGCTGACGCCAACGCCGCCGATGGCTCCCGGCGGCCGCGTCATGAATCCGTCGCGGGCCGTGCGCGCCAGAGTGAAAGCGCCTCGTGGCCCATCCGTTGCTACCGCCCCTCCCGAACGCGAGGGTTTCATGGCGGATGGGATCTACGTAGCGATGTCGGGAGCGGTGGCGCGGGCGCAGCAGCTCGACGCGATCGCCGACAACCTGGCCAACGCCAACACGCCGGGCTTCAAGTCCACGCAGCCTGCGTTCCAGTCCTTCCTCCTCCACCCGGCCGCGGTCGCCACCCAGGCGGACATGCGCACAGGCTCGGGGCTGGCCACCGGCAACGCGCTCCACGTGATGCCCGAGGAGGGCGCGTTCCTCCAGGTGCAGACCGAGGGCGGCACCGCCTACACGCGCGACGGAAGATTGACGGTGGAGAACGGCCACCTCCTCGCCGCGGGGAAGCCACTGCTCGACGCGTACGGGACGCCGCTGTCGATCCCGGACCACGCGCAGGTGGCCATCGATCCCGACGGCCGGGTGCTCGCCAACGGCCAGCTCGTCGGCGAGCTGGCGCTGTTCCGGCTCGAAGGCCCGGTGCAGCGGCTCGGCGGCTCGCTCTATGCGCCGGGCGAAGGCGGGCGCGCCAACGCGACCGAGGTCTCGGTGCGCACCGGGGTGCTCGAGAGCTCGAACGCGTCCGCGCTCGACGGCGCGATCCAGATGGTGTCGGCGCAGCGCCACTTCGACACCGCCATGCAGGCCATCCAGACGTACCGCCGGCTCGACGAGCGGGCGGTGGAGGTGGGCCGGGTCCGCTGACGCGGGGCCGCGCCTGAAAGGAACCCATGCTTCGTTCGCTCTACACCGCCGCCACCGGGATGGAGGCCCAGCAGCTCAAGCTGGACACCATCTCCAACAACCTCGCCAACGCGAGCACCACCGGCTTCAAGAAGGCCCGCGCCGAGTTCGAGGACATGCTCGCCGACACGGTCCGCGGCGCAGGCGCGCCCCAGCCCAACGGCGGCACCGCGCCCTCTCCGCTCGAGGTGGGCCTCGGCGTCCGTCCTTCGGCGACCACGCGCACCTTCTCGCAGGGCGACCTGCTCAACACCCAGAACCCGCTCGACGTCGCGCTCGAGGGGACGGGCTTCCTCCAGGTGCAGAGGCCGGATGGCAGCACGGCGTACACGCGCGCCGGCAACCTGCGCATCGACGGCGAGGGCCGGCTCACCACCCAGCGCGGCGAGCTGGTGATGCCGCACATGACGGTCCCGCGCGATGCGACGCGGCTCACCATCCAACCCGATGGCGTGGTGATCGCCCAGGTGCCGGGCCGGGACGATCCGGTGGAGCTGGGCACGCTGGAGCTCGCGCTCTTCCAGAACCCGGGCGGGCTCGAGTCCATCGGCGGCAACCTGCTCATCGAGACGCAGAGCTCGGGCGAGCCGATCCTCGCGCGGCCCGGCGAGTACGGCGCGGGCACGCTCGCGCAGGGCTACCTCGAGGGCTCCAACGTGAAGGCGGTGGAGGAGATGATCGACATGATCTCCACCCAGCGCTCCTACGAGCTCAACTCCAAGGTCATCCAGACCGCGGACCAGATGCTCCAGCGGCTGACCAACCTCCGATGATCGCCCTGCCCTTCCTCCTCGGCGCCGCGCTCGCGGCCGCGCCCTCCCCTGCAGCCATCGCGGTGGCGGCGCTCGACCGCGCGGCGCAGTCCGGCGATCGCGTGGTGGTCCAGTCGCTGCCCCAGCCCGGGGCCGGCTGCGCAGTCGATCGGGCGGAGGTCGCGCCTCTGCGCGCGGGTGGCCGGGTGGCGGTCCGCTTCGAGGGCCTCGATGCGCACGGCCGCGCCTGCAGCCGCGCGGTGTTCGCGCAGATCCGGCTGCTGCGCTCGGCGCCGAGGCTCCTGCGCGCGGTGGACGCGGGCGAGCAGGTGGGACGCGAGGACGTGGCGTGGGAGGAGCTGGACGTGCGCGCGGGCAGGCCGCCGCTCTCCGCGATCCCCGAGGGCGCGGCCGCTTCGCGCCGGCTTGCGGCGGGGACGGTGCTCGAGGCCTCGCACGTGCGCGTGGGCCCTTCTCCCGGGACGAAGGTCACGGTGGTGCTCAGCACGGGCGCGCTGACGGTGGAGCGCGAAGGGCGCGTCGTCCCCTGCAGCGACGGGGCGGTGTGCGCGGCGCTCGACAACGGCAGGCGCGTCAGCGGCGAGCTGCGCGACGGAAGGCTTCAGGTGGTGCGGTGATGCGCGTTCTTCTTCTCAGCATCGGGACCTCGGCGGCGCTCTTGGCGAGCGCCTGCGGCCCGCCGCACATCGCGCCGTATGTCCCCAAGCGGCGCCAGTACGAGGTCCCCGAGTCGCCTCAGCAGAAGGAGCAGCCGGCGAGCCCGGGCAGCCTGTGGCGGGACCACGGCAGCGCGGCGCTCTTCTACACGGACGCGCGCGCCCTCCGGGTGAACGACCTCGTGGTGGTGAAGGTCTCCGAGATCGCCGACGCGCGCCGCAGCACCGACACCGACATCCGCCGCCAGACGCAGACGCAGGCGGAGCTCGCTGCGTTCCTCCAGGTGGCGGGCACTCCCTCCGAGGGCGCGGACGGCCGGCTCAACGCGCAGAGCGGCACGCGCTTCGAGGGCCAGGGCGCCACCGGGAGGAGCGAGCGGCTCACCGCGACCGTGCCCGCGATCGTCCGCCAGGTGCTGCCCAACGGGAACCTCTTCATCGAGGGCCACCGCGTGGTCCGGGTGAACAACGAGGAGCACCACTTCTACATCTCCGGCGTCGTCCGCCCGATCGACATCGACCAGCAGAACAGCGTGCTCTCCTCCATGGTCGCGGACGCGGAGATCGAGTTCACCGGCCGCGGCGCGCTCAGCGACAACCAGCACCAGGGCTTCCTCTCCCGCTTCTTCGGCTGGATCTGGCCGTTCTGAAAGAGGACCTGACCCATGCTCATCGCCTCCGTCCTCGCCGCCACCCTCGCCGTCTCCGCGCCCGGCTCCGTCCGCATCAAGGAGCTCGCGGACGTGCAGGGCATGCGGTCCAACGATCTCTTCGGCTACGGCCTCGTGGTGGGGCTGGCGGGCACGGGTGACACCGAGCAGGTGCTCTCCACCGCGCAGTCCGTCAGCGGCATGCTCGGGCGGCTCGGCATCCGGGTGGACCCGCGCCAGGTGCGCTCGCGCAACGTCGCCGCGGTGATCGTCACCGCCAGGCTCCCCAACTACGCGCGCGCCGGCGCACCGCTGGACGTCACCGTGTCGTCGATGGGCAACGCGCGCTCGCTCGCGGGCGGCGTGCTGCTCATCACCGCGCTCACCGGCGCAGACGGACAGGTCTACGCCACCGCCCAGGGTCCCGTGCAGGTGGCGGGCTTCGAGGCCTCCGGCGTGGGCGGCTCCACGCGCAAGAACCAGCCCACCAGCGGGCGGGTGCCGCAGGGCGGGACGGTGGAGCGGACGGTGGCGCCGGTGCTGCCGCAGGGTCCCTTGGTGCTCGCTTTGAGGACGCCGGACTTCACCAACGCGAACCGCACGGCGAAGGCGATCGAACAGGCGCTGGGTGAAGGTTCGGCGCGCGCGGTGGACGCGGCGGTGGTGGAGGTCACGGCCCCCGAGGCGCTGCGTTCGGATCCGGTGGCGCTGCTGGCGCGGCTCGAGGAGCTGGAGGTCGAGGTCGACGCGCGGGCCAAGGTGGTGATCAGCGAGCGCACCGGGACGGTGGTCGCGGGGGCGGGCGTGCGCCTGCGTCCGGCGGCGGTGGCCCACGGTGGCTTGCGCGTGACCATCCGCCAGATGCCCGCGGTGTCGCAGCCGCCGGCGCTCTCGCGCGGGAACACGGTGGTGGCGCCGGTCGGCGAGGTGGACGCGCAGGAGGAGCAGAAGCCTGTGGTCGGGCTGCCGAAGACCACCAGCGTGGAAGAGCTGGTCGAGGCGCTCAACCTGCTCGGGGCCTCGCCGCGGGATCTCGTCACCATCCTCCAGGCGCTGCACCGGGCCGGCGCGCTGGACGCGGATCTGGAGGTCCTGTGATCGGCGGCATCCCTCCCGGAGATCGCGACGCCGCGGGCAAGGCCGCCGAGGCGATGGTGCTGCGCCAGCTCCTGTCCACCTCGGGGGTCTTCAAACGCAGCGGTCCGGGGGCCGAGGTCTACGCGGACATGTTCACGAACGCGCTCGCGGACGCGGTCGCGCAGGCGGGCGGGCTGGGGCTCTCGACGCTGCTTCTGCCGGAGGATCCCCCCACCGCGGGACCTCAGGACGACGCGGGGGCCCTTCGCGGTCTGGAGACGCTGCGGACGCTCGGGCTCGAAGGGCGGGTGGGCAGGCACACGGCCACGCTGGGCGCGCCGGTGGCAGGCGGCGAGGCGCGGATGACCAGCGCGTTCGGCGTCCGGGCGGATCCCTTCACCGGCGAGGCGCGGAAGCACCGCGGGGTGGACTTCGCGGCGCCGGAGGGGACGCCGATCCTCGCCGCGCTGCCGGGCAAGGTCGTCTTCGCCGGCGAGCGCGGTGGGTACGGCCTGGCGGTGGAGGTGGAGCACGCGGGAGGGATGCGGACGCTCTACGCGCACGCCTCCTCGGTGGGGGTGCAGGTGGGTCAGGAGGTGCGAAAGGGGGAGGCCATCGCCGCGGTTGGAAGCACCGGCCGGTCGACCGGCGCACACCTGCACTTCGAGGTGCGGCAAGACGGGCGCCCCGTCGATCCGCAAGTCGCACTGAAGACCTACGCGCGGCGTGCCGAAGAGCATTCTGGAAGTGGGTCAGGCGCGCCCCACAGGAGGTCACAATGAAGATCACGGACAAATCCCCCCTTCGCGAGGTCGCCACCTCGGTCGTCCGTTCGAAGAGTGAGGCAGGCGAGGACGTTCGCTCGGTGGATCGGGTGACGCTGAGCCCGGACAAGGCCCCGGCGGCGGTCGTCTCGGCGGCGCGGCACGAGGCCGCGGCCACCCGCCAGGCGCGGATCCAGGAGCTGATCACCGCGGTGAAGGATGGCCGCTACCAGCCGAACGCCCAGCAGGTCGCGAACCGGATCCTGCAGGCGGCGGAGCTCGAGGCCGAGCTGCGCGCGATCTTCTCCCGCTGACGGGAGAACGAGAGGAAGGACGATGACGGTGTCTACGACCGCGGACGAGCACATCGCCGCGATGGGAGAGCTTCTGCGCAGCGCGCTGGCCACCGCGGAGGCGCTTCCGCGTGCCCTGGGTCAGCTCGACGCCGCCAGGCTGCTCGCCGTCGCCGCCGAACGGGAGGCGCTCCAGGCGCGCTTCGTCACGCTGCAGTCGTCCCTCGAGGCATCGCTGGCGGCCCTGCCCTCTCCCCGCCCCGCGCAGATCGTCAAGGCGCTCGAGTCGCTGCAGGCGCTCGGCCGCGCGCTGAAGGCCCAGGACGAGACCAACGCGCTGCTCGCGGGACGTTCGCTCCATGTGCTCGGCGCGCTGCGTCGTCAGCTCGCGCCCGAAGGGTACGACCGCCGCGGGATGCGGACCGCCGCCCAGCTCCACTCCCGCTCGAGGACCGCCTAGGCCATGTCCGATCTCTTCAGTCTCCTCGGCCAGGCCGGCTCCAGCCTCTCCGCGCACCGCACCGCGACCGCCACCGCCAACCACAACCTGCAGAACAGCGGCACCGCGGGCTACTCGCGCCAGAGCGTGACCCTGGCCGCGGTGGTGCCGGCGGACATGCGCGCGGGGATGTTCATCGGCCGCGGGGCGATGGCGCAGGGCGTGACCCAGGCGCGCAGCCGCTTCCTCGAGGCGCAGCTCCCCGAACTCTTCGGCCGCTCGGCCTTCGCCAACGCGCAGTCCACCGCGCTGCGCCAGGTGCCCGCGCTGGATCTCGAAGGGCCCCTCTCGCCCTCGACCGCGCTCGGGACCTTCCAGGCCTCGCTCACCGCGCTGGGTCAGAACCCCGGCAGCCTGCCCCTGCGCGAGGGCGTGCTCGCCAGCGCGCGCCAGCTCGGGCTCGCCTTCAACCGGACGGCCGAGAACCTCGATGCCGCGCGCCGTGGAATCGATGCGCAGGTGAGCGGGCACGAGGGCGAGATCAACCAGCTCGCCACCGAGGTTGCCCGCCTCAACCGCGAGATCCGCACCGCGCGGGCCTCCGGCGGCGAGCCCAACGATCTGCTCGATGCGCGCCTGCGCGCCCAGGACAAGCTCGCCGAGCTGACCGGCGCGCAGGTGGTGCCGGACGGAAACGGAGACGCCAACCTCCGGCTTCCTTCGGGCGGCGCGCTGGTCGCGGGGGACGTGGCGGGCAAGCTCGTGTTCCGGCCGGATCCGCAGAACGGCGGGCACCTTTCGCCCATGCTGCAGACGGCCAGCGGCGCGCTTCAGACCGCCAGGCCGGGCGGGACCGTCGGCGGGCTGCTGGAGGCGCGGGATGGTGCGCTTCGTCAGGCGCAGCGTTCGCTCGACGAGGTCGCCCACCAGTTCGCCGCTTCGGTGAACAGCGCGCACGAGGCCGGCGTGGGGCTGGACGGCGCGGGGAACCGGCCGCTCTTCGACGCGGGCACGAACGTGGAGGGCGCCGCCGCGCGCTTCGCGGTCAGCGCGAGCGTGGGCAGCGATCCCGGCCGGCTGGCCACCGCGCTCAACGCAGGATCCCTGCCGGGCGGCGCGGACGGGCTCTACGGGATCATCGCCGCGGCAGAAGGGGCGCTGGCCTCGGGCACGTCCGCGGCGAGCTCGCTGGGGCAGCTCACCATCGCGTTCGGCTCCGCCACCCGCCAGTCCGAGTCGCTCGCCGCGCACGAGGGCACGCTGCTCTCGCAGACGCTCGCCGCGCGCGAGTCCGTCAGCGGCGTGTCGATCGACGAGGAGCTGCTCAACCTGACCCGCTCGCAGCGCGCCTACGAGGCGGTGCTCAAGGTCATCACCACCACCAACGAGATGCTCGACGCGCTTCTGCGGCTCAAGCCGTAGCGGAGCGCCGACGACCGAGGAGCCACAGGCCCATGCGCGTGACCGACAA
>CAZCWA010000181.1:0-9374 GCA_964502265.1 uncultured Myxococcaceae bacterium
GAGCACGTTCAGGCCCAGCCGCAGCGCGTTGGTGCTGTCGAACATCAGGCGCGCGTTGCGCATCCCGACCCCGGCCCTGGCGATGTCCGCGGCCATGATGTCCTTCACGGCGCGGCCGCTCACCTGGGCCTGCATCACCTGCTCTTCGAAGACCGAGCGCCGCTGGAGCTGGGCCGCCACGCCCACCGCGCCCGCCAACACCACGATCCCCAGCGCCGAGGCCAGCATCGCCTCGAGGAGCGTGAAGCCCCGCCGCGTTGGACGAACGATCCGGGCGCTCACGGGACCATCCTCGTCTGCAGCGCCACCGCGTGCGCGCGCGTCTCGCCGGGCTCGCGCCAGCTCACCGTCACCCGCACGTTGGCGATCCGATCCACCGGCAGCACCACCCCGCGCTCAGTCCGGCCGATCAGCGGCTCCCCGGTCTCGCCCGCCTCGAACGGCGGGTCCACGTCCACCATCACGTCGTACTCGCGCGCCACCAGTCCCGCCGGGGGCGCCGCCTCGAGCACGGTGCCCTCGGCCGTCTGCCACCGCTGGTAGCTGCGCCCGTTGAGCGCCTGGATCGCCAGGCAGTCGCCCTCGCAGCCCTGCGAGCGGATCCGCTCCAGCTCCTGCTCGGCGATGAGCATCGCGTGCGTCTGCGTCAGCGTGCGCCGGTTCTGCCTGGTGGTGGTGTTGACCATCAGCGCCGCGCCGAGCAGGCCGATCACCAGCACCACCATGGTGGCGATCACCTCGATGAAGGTGACGCCCCGCTCCGCCCTGCGGCGCCTTGCCACTGCCCTGTCCATCCTCGTCCTCATCGGTGCAGCGCTCATCTGGGCAGCGCGCCCCCCGGACGCTGATCCCAGATCAGCATCCGCGTGCCGCGGGCGCTCTCGTCCGCCGTGTTGTTGTTCCAGGTGTCGCCGCCGATCATGCGGGGCCTTCCTTCGGCGCCGAGCACGAAGATGTGGTTGTCGTGGAGCAGCGGGGTGCTGATCCCGTGACCGCCGATGGGGCTGCGGTCCCCCGGCTTCGGCACCGGCTGCTGGGTGTTCTCGTCCGGGTTCTGCTGGGTGACGTAGAGGTAGCCGCTCTCGGTCTGGCTCAGGTTGCAGGCGTCTGCCGCGCGGCCCACCGCGGAGGTGGAGAGCAGGTCGTACTCGGTGAGCATCACCCCGCCCCACACCGCGTGCCCCGGATCCAGCGGGCGCGCCCAGAGCACGTCCGCCTCTGCGCAGGCACCGAGCGGATCCGGATCCTCCCAGGCCATCAGATGCCACTGGTAGTTCGAGCGATCCGCCGGCCCGTCGGTGGCCACGTCCGGGTTGTCGCCGGTGCCGAAGAAGAAGCGGACCGAGGTGCTCCCCAGCCCCGGGATCACCCTCACCGCGAGGTTGGAGTGGATCTGCTGGTGCTCTGCGCCCACCACGTCCTGCTCGGCGAAGTAGGCCGGCGCGTCCGCCACCGCGCACAGCGCAGGCCGCCGTCCCATCCGCCGCCCGTTGGAGACCTCGGTGAGGTTGATGCGCCAGACCTTCCCCGAGGTGGACGGCACGTAGAGCAGCTCGTGGGTGCCGTCGCGGTCGATGTCCACCATCACCGGCGGGCCCGCGATCCCGAAGCCGTCCTCCAGCGTGATCACCCCACCGTACGGCAGTACCCCGCTCATCATCGGCTGGCCGGTGATGAGGTCCATCACGAAGACCGTGCCCGCGCGCGTCCCGCTCCCCGGCGTGTAGTCGGAGGCGAAGGCGGCCACCCACCGCGTCTGATCACCCCAGCGCACCCGGCCGATCGAAGGCGGGTGGCGGCTGGTGCGGTTGTCCGGCTCCTGCACCGCCCAGTTGAGCACGCGCGCCGCGATGAAGGCGGTGTTCTGCAGCCCGTTGTCCACCTCGTACTCCCACAGGGGGAACGGCCACTCGCTGCGGCTCGGGTTGGTGATGTCGAGCGCGAACAGCACGTGGCTCTGCGCGCCGGTCGCAGAGGCGAGCACCGTCTTCGCCCCCTGGTTGCGGGAGGGAGCGCCGCTCTCCGGCGTCCACGCGGGCTGGCCGCTGATGCCGAAGTCCACGTTGGCGATCGTGGGTGATGCGTCCATCGACGGGCGGCGTCCGTAGGAGATCGACGCCAGCGCCGGATAGAGGTTGCGGTAGCGATCGAGCAGCCCGCGCGGCAGCCAGGCGAACGCCTCCGCGCCGTCACCGTAGTTGCGGGAGGCCGGCGAGGTGGCGGTGCCGCACTGGTCGTTGACGGGCTCGAACCAGCCGCGGGCAGCGCCATGGCCGCAGTCGTCCTGCCAGGTCGCCGCGTTGGGCGTCATGAACCGGCCCGAGTTGAACCCGTGCAGCATCCCGCCGATCGTCCCCACGAAGGCGTAGGTGGAGCGGCTGCCGAGCTGGGAGACGAAGTTGTTGAGGTACTGGTCCTGCTCGGCCGGAGAGAACTTGCGCGCCGCCGGATCGAGGTACGGCGGGGTGAGCAGGTTCACGGTGGAGTGCTGCACCCCGTCCATCGGCCAGGGCCTCCGCGTGCTGTCATTCTCCCAGCCGTAGAGCCAGCGCCGGAAGAAGTGGCGGTCGCTCTGGCTCGCGTTGAGGGTGCGCTTCCCCACGTGCGTGGTGGTCCGGCACATCCCGTCGCCGTTGAGATCGTACGGATCGCGCCCGCCCACCGAGGGCTGGTCACACGCCCAGTCGGGGAAGAGCGGGCTGTCCCAGCTTCCGTCCTCCACCAGCGAGGCCACCGTGCGGCGGGCGCCGGCCCCGTTGGTCGTGTACAGCCGCCGGCGGGTCAATGGATCGCCCGAGGCCAGCGCCAGCGCGCGGCCCGCGGACCAGCGCCGGACGATGTTCGTCTGGTTCGGCTCCTCGGGGTCGTACAGGCTCTGCAGCGTGAGCTGACCGCGCACCGAGAAGTCGAGCCGGCCGTTCGAGAGCAGGGTGCCGGGCGCCGGCAGGGAGTCCGGATCCTCCAGGGGCCAGCCCTCGCCCCACTTGCGGCCGGGGGTCTGGTAGCCGCCGTAGACGATGCTGTTGCCGATCGTGGAGGGCGCCGACCGCGTGTAGAAGCCCGCGCGCACCGCCTGGTAGCCCACCTCCACCTTGTCCACGGTGGGCGTGCAGCGCTCGTCCGGGCTGGTCAATTCCACCCGCCAGCAGAGCTGCGAGCCGGTGAGCCCGAGGGAGAGCATGTCCAGCTCGATCTCCGTCTGCGGGTTGTGCCGATCCGGCGGGTCCGCGAACGGCACGCGCACCCAGGACGGGGTCGGGTTGTCCACCCAGTCCGCGCCCGAGCGCACCCGGCAGTCCACCGCCACGAAGTAGTCGATCGTCGGTGCCGGCGACCGGCGGCAGGCGTCCGGCGTGGACCCCGTCCAGCAGGGCGCGCCACCGGGGCAGGAGGTCCGGGTGTTGTCGTCCGCGCGCTGGAACCGCACCTTGGTGATGGTGAAGTCGTCCGCGATCTCCGGGGAGATGTCGCCGGACATGTGACCCGAGCGCACCGAGCCGCCGTTGACCTTGTTGATGACGAAGACGACGTCGTTGAAGTCGCGGTCACCACCGCCGGGGAGGTCCTCGAAGCCGAGGATCCAGCGGGTGGGCTCGGTGGAGGGCGCGCCCACCACCACGTGCGGCATGGAGCCGTTGGGCGGCCGGGGCACCTGGATCCGCTCGCGCGGCATCTGGAGGTTGTTGTAGGCCGAGGTGTTGAGCCGGTTGAGCGTGGCCTGATCGAGCCAGCCGCAGTAGTTGTTGCCGCTGCCCGGGCCCTGGTTCACCCGGCACGCGCTGGAGGAGGACGGTCCGGTGCAGCTCTCCGAGTAGCCGCAGCCGATGTTCCGTTCCGCCACGATGTTCCCGCCGCGGGTCTCCTGGTCCATGTTCCAGGCGGCCTTGGAGAAGTACACGTAGGTGGACGAGCGCAGGTGGAGGCTGCAGACGCCGTTACTCCCCCGGCGCAGGCACGGGAGGATGTTGTTGGGCGGGTTGCCGAAGGAGTCGTAGTAGACGACGAGGAAGAACACGATCTCCTCGTCACCCGGGATGATGCCCAGGTCCACCGTGCGGTCGAAGGTGCTGATGCCCGGGTTCGGGTTGGAAGAGCGCACCAGGCCCCGGCTGTCGTACCTCGAGACGTCGTAGTCCGGCACCCCGTCGGTGGTGTTCGAGCTGTCCGCCACCGGCGCGAGGTTCCGGTAGATCGACGTGTCCCCGTCGTCGTCGGCGACGAGGAAGACGAGGTTCCCCAGGCCGCGGTTTCCGTTGTCCGCGTGGGGCGGCTCGAGCAGGTTCGGCACCCGCGGGAAGAGGCCCCGGTCGCTGAAGGCGTTGGCGCCCGGGCTGTCGCCGGCGAACGCGCCCACGATGGGCACCGTGCGCGAGTTCCAGGGGGAGGTGGCGTGGTAGTAGGAGGCGCTCGCGTTGAACGTGTTGCTCGGGCAGTTCGACGCGGACGCCAGCTCCGGAATCCGGAAGGTGTGACCGCCGGTCTGGAAGGTGTTGGTGCACCGCGGCGAGGCGCCGATGTACGGGCGGGCGGCGGTGCCGGAGGGAGGCGCGAGGTTGTAGATGTCCTCGTGGAAGTCCATCACGCCGTTGTTGTTGGCGTCGACCAGGTTGCCCGCCGCATCGACGTAGCCGCGCGCGCGCAGGTCCCGCATGTAGACGTAGCCCAGCGTGTGGTTCGCGCCTGCGGACTCGTACACGTAGCTGATCGTCACGTGCTGGTTGAACGGGAAGTAGATCCGCTCCGGGTCCAGCGGCACGAGGTTGGTGTCGAGCTGCAACGACCCGTCGTTGGTCAGTCGCAGCGCGCTGGCGTTGGCCAGCATGGCGTTGGTGAAGGCGCCCTGCCGATCCTGCTCGAGGCTGTCCTGGCAGGTGAGGTTCGGCGTGGTCTGCGCGAGGGCCGCCGCGGGCGCGAGCGCCAGCAGCAGCACGGACAGCCCAAGGCTTCGGACGTGGTTCATCACTTGCCCCCTCCGGTGCGGGCGCCCGGAAGCGTCTTGCCGGTGTGGCCCCCGGGCGGCGGAGGCGGCCGGCGATCCTTCCGCCGCACCTCGTCGCGCGTGGCCATGGACCGCTCGAGGTTCCGCTTCAGCTTCGTGTGCGCATCCGGCGTCCTCGGCCGGGGCGGCGTCACCAGGTACGAGAGCAGGTCCGTCTTCTCCTGCGGCCGGACGAGCCGGGTGTCGCAGCCGGTCTCCGGACGCAGCGTCCACGGCGAGGTCACCCATGCCTCCAGCTCCTTGTAGGACCGCGCCCCCGCCACGAGGGTGAGGTCCGGCGCGTTCCCCGGCTCGACCTTCACGTTGCGCGCGGGCGGCCCGTCCTTCGTCGGCGCGGTGGCGGTGTGGCAGCGGGCACAGGCGCGCTGGAAGGTGGCCCGGCCCTCGTCCGCGAGCGCGGGTCCGGTGGCGAGCAGCAGCACGACGAGCAATGACGTTCGCATCGGTTCTCCCAGGGCCCCTAGAGGGCGCGGACGACGGAGATGTCCAGGTCTTCGAGGAAGGACTCGGCGCTGTTGTTGGCGCTCATGTCCGGACCGCATAGGGCGCCCACGCACCCGATGGTCTGCGCGGCGACGGTGTTGCCGTTGGAGATGAGCGCCTGCACCACCGCCCGGACCGGCCGGCCGTCGGGCATGTCCACCTCGCCCACCGAGATGAGCCACACCCGCCCGTTGATGTCGTCGGTCTGATCCGCGTCGTCCTGATCGTCCCGGAGGAACACGCGGTAGCGCACCCCGGCCTGCTCCGGAAAGGAGAGGAACGGCTGGCCGCTGGCGTCCAGCAGCTCGGCCGCTTCGTTCAACGCGTTGCCGGTCAGCGTGTAGGGGCGCCAGTTGCCGTCCGGCCCGCCGCCCACGTTCTCGAAGAGGTCGTACCAGGGGTCCGTCGCCGGGCCGTCCCCCACGCCGGGCAGGTTCACCGGCGCGCCGAGCTGGCCGATCACCGTGTTGAAGACCTGGTTGTTGCCCACCATCTCCGAGATCAGCAGCCGGGCCTCCGCCAGCCCCGCCTCCGCCGCGTAGAAGGCCTCGCGCTGACGGCGGGACGCGCCCTGGAAGTCCGTCTCCTTGCCCACCACGCTCAGGCTCAGGGCCACCGCCAGGGTCACGAACGCCACCAGCCCGAGCGCCAGGAGCATGGTGACGCCGCGCTCCGGCGCAGCGCGACGGGTGGGACGGGCGGTGCGGGTGGCGGGGGTCAGAGGGGGCCGAGGCCGGGGAAACATGCCCCTCGCGCTGCAAGCCCCACACCCCTCCTGCCCGAGGCCAAACGGCAACGATTTCAGGAGGTTACGGCGACCCGGAGAGGAGAAACGGCGCCCTTTCCATTGCAGAGTTTGCGACCTTGCAAACAATGCATAGCGGCGGCCGCCACCCTGGAAATGAAAAACGGGCGGTCAGCCTCGAGTGCCGACCGCCCGTTTCTCTTGTGGGCACACCAGGTTTCGAACCTGGGACCCCTGCCGTGTGAAGGCAGTGCTCTACCGCTGAGCTATGTGCCCGTGCTGCCGTTGGGGAGCGGCTAAATGCCAAAGCCCTCCGCGCGTGTCAAACACCTTCTTGCCGATTTTCAGTCGGCCGAGGAGGCATCGCCGAGCTTCTCGTCGAGCTTCTCGTCCAGCTCCCGCAGGCGCCGCTTGAGCGAGGCGAACTTCTTGCCCACCGCCTTGTAGTCGCTCTTCACTGCGAGGCTCAGCGCGCGGAGGACCTCGTCCTGTCCCTTGTCCAAAGCCTGCTTCCCCTTCTGGACCTTGCCCAGCGCCGAGGCGAGCTGCATCGCCCGCTTCTCGTCCGCCATCAGGGTCTCCACCGCCTTCTGGGAGAGGTTCAGGGCGCCCTTCTTGAGCGTCTTGCGCAGCGCCATCGTCAGCCCTCGTCGGGGAAGGTCGTCTTCATCTTCGCCATCACCCGGTCGGCGATGCCCTTGTAGCGCAGGCGCTCCATCAGCGGCTGCAGGTCGCCCTTCACGTCGATCCGCCGCTTGAGCACCGCCTCCACCGGATCGAGCTGCCCGGTGAGCAGCCCCTTCCACACCGAATAGGGCGCGCGGGCCACGTACGCGGGCTCGATCTCCTCGAGGTCGTCCGGATCCGGCAGCACCTTCAGCTTCTCGATCCGCCCGTCCTTCGGCACCAGGTGCGCGGTGAACGCCTTGTTCAGCTTGCCGGGCTCGGGGAGCACGACCGCGCCGAAGTCCCCCTCCCAGCCCTTCCCGGCGAGCGCCGCCTCGGGGTCCTCGTTGACGAGCTGGACCGCCTGCTCCGCCCACTCCTTCGAAGGAAAAGTCGCCATGGTGCCCGTCCTTTACCGCAAAGGTCTTCAGCCGCGCCCGAGGATCTTCTTCAGGCTGGAGAGGAGCCCGCCCTCCTCCGGCGGCGCCACCGCGGCGTTCAGCACCGGCGGCACGGGCAGGCGGTCCTCCTCCCGCGCGCGGGTGAGCGAGCGGGGAAGCTTCGTGGCGTCCAGCGTCATCGGCCGCATCCCGAGGCCGGGCAGCTCCGCGCCCACCTCGAGCAGGCTCTCGTTGTTGAGCCGGAACTCCACCCGGTTCCCCGCCGCGGTGGCGGGCACGCGCACGGTGCCGAGGTACTCGTTCTCCTCCACCCGGTCGCTCTCGCCCTGGAAGACGTCCAGCTCCACGTGGGTGTCGCCCCCGTTCGCCGGCGGCGGGATCCGGAAGCTGCGCGCGAGCGGGCTGAGCGCGTTCTTGTCCAGCACGCGGCGGAACCGCCCGGTGGGCAGCGCGTAGCCGATGGGGATGGCCAGCGCGTCGAGCAGCGTCACCGCGTCCATCTCGCCCAGGGAGTCGCCGAGCAACGCCGCGCCCAGGGCCACGCACTCGTCGGGGTGAACGCCCTTGCGCGGCGGCTTGCCGAAGTGCTGCTGGATCTTCTGCTGCACCAGCGGCATCCGGCTCTGCCCGCCCACGAGGATCACCTCGTCGATCTCCGAGCGGCGGATGCCCTTCTGCGCCAGCACGCGGTCGCAGATGTCGAAGGTGCGGTCCACCAGATCGCCGGTGAGCGCGTTGAGCTGATCGCGCGAGAGCGGCACCCGCAGGTCGAGCGGCCGGCCCTTGCGCTCGTCGATGAAGGGCAGCTCGATCACCGCGTTGGCGATCAGCGTGAGGTCCATCTTCGCCGCCTCCGCCGCGTTCTTGATCCGCTGCAGCGCGATGAGGTTCTGGGTCAGCCCGTGCCCGTGCGCCTTGGCGAAGACGTCCAGCACGTAGTCCACCACGCGCAGGTCGAAGTCCACCCCGCCGAGGAAGGAGTCGCCGCCGGTGGCGAGCACCTCGATCACGTTGCCGGCGATCTGCAGCACCGAGACGTCGAAGGTCCCGCCGCCCAGGTCGTAGACCAGCACCTTCTGGTTCAGCCCCCGCCCGAAGCCGTAGGCCAGCGCCGCCGCGGTGGGCTCGTTGACGATGCGCTTGACGTCGAAGCCCGCCAGCCGGCCCGTTTCCTTCACCGCCTGCCGCTGGTTGTCGCTGTAGTAGGCGGGCACCGAGATCACCGCCGCGCCAATCCCCGCCCCGAGGAACTGCTCGGCGATCACCTTCACCTGCCCGAGCACGAGGCTGCTGATCTGCGGCAGCGAGTACGTCTTCTCGCCCAGCCGCACCGCCACGTCGCCGTTGAGGCCTTCGACGAGGTCGTAGGCGTAGTGCGCCCTCAGCGCCTGCACCGCGCGCGAGTGGAACTTGCGCCCGATGAGCCGCTTGGCGCCCCAGATGGTGTTCTTCGGGTTGGTGAGGAGCTGATCGCGGGCGAGGCCGCCGACCACGAGCTCGCCGCGCGCGTTGAGGGAGACCACCGAGGGGAGGATGAGGTTGCCCTTGTCGGTGGGCACCGCCTTGGCGACGCGGTTGCGCACGTGGGCCACGCAGGTGTTCGTGGTCCCCAGGTCGATGCCGATGATGCGCTTTTTCTCGTCCATCCCCTTGTCGTTCCCCCACCCCCCGGCGGACGGGTGAGTCTGCCGCGCGGCGCGCCCGCGGCAAGGATTCTCACGGCAACAGCAGGGTCCCCGCCAGCCTGCGGATGTCCCCGGACGGGTCCTGCGTGCTCGCCCGTTCGAGCACCCGCCGCAAGGCCTCGGTCCGTGGGTGAGCCCTGGCCGCGCGCTGCAGGGCCGCCGCGCGCAGCCGCTCGCCCTCGCGCAGGCGCTCCGTCACCCGCGCGTCTTCACACGTCCGCGCCCCGGGCTCCTGGGTGCGCAGGAGCAGCTCCGCGTCGCCCAGCCGCGCCTCCGCCAGCCGCACCGCGTCCAGCGCCTCCAGCTCGAAGCGGGTGACGTCGTCGGGGAAGTCGGTCACCTGCGCCTTCACCGCGCGAAGGCTGGCGAGCGCGTGCCGTGCGTACTCGGCCGCC
>CAZCWA010000182.1:0-4529 GCA_964502265.1 uncultured Myxococcaceae bacterium
GGGTCGGTGCTCTGGCCGAGCACGAGGAAGCCGTTGGGCGGCACCACCGTGTTGCCATTGGCGCTGGAGAGCACGTGGGTCTGGCCGTTGCCGAAGTCGAGCTCGAAGCCGTCGAGGTCGAACGAGGCGGCGGTGGTGTTGAAGAGCTCCACCCACTCACCGGTGGCCGCGATGCCGGGCGCCGGCTGGAACATCACCTCGGTGAAGCGGAGCACCCCCGGCATGATGACCGACGGCGCGAAGCTCATCCGCAGATAGGAGCTGCCGATCTTCACCAGGCCGCCCATCAGATCGGTGCTCACCGCGGCGTAGTCCACCGGCGAGGGCACGGGCCCGAACAGCGTCACCCCGAGGCCATCCTGCATGACCGGGTAGACCTGGAGCCCCTGCTCGTTCCTGGGGCCCTGGACGCCCACCGTGGGGCTGGCGGTTCCCAGCGCCACCGTGTCGTACTCGAAGTGGATCATCCCCGTCTGGTGGATGCGCGCCTGGAACGTCGCCTGCGAGCCGGCCTGGCCGCGGACGGTCACGTTGTCCCACTGCACCACCAGCTCGCGCTCGGGCGCCTCACCGCGAACCTCCCAGTAGATGGCGCCGTTCGCGCCCAGCTCCAGGTCCGCCCACAGCGGCGCGACGAAGAACTTCTCCACCGTGCTGTTGGGCAGCGCGAGCGGCGCGTTGCGCGTCTGGGCGGTGTTGCCGAAGACGAGGAAGCCGTTGGTGGAGACCATCACCCGCGTGGGCGCGAGCTGGCCCCAGAGGAAGGTCTCGAACTCGGGATCGAAGCCCAGGACCGCATCGTTCGCGGCGGCGGCGAAGTCCAGCTTCGTCCCCGTCTCGTGGATGGAGGTGAAGCCGGTCGAGGGCAGGCGCTGCTCCATGTTCGGGTGCGGCGCGCCGTAGATCTCCGAGCCGGCAGCGCCCACGGTCCAGGACAGCTCCAGCGGCGTTCCCACCGCCACCGGGCCCGAGGGCATGGCCGTCATCTGCGCCGGCTGGGCGACCGTGACGTCCTCGCTGTCGGTGGCCTCGTCGCCGATGAGGTTGTCCGCCACCACCGAGTAGGTGATGTCCTCGTTCGGGTAGACGGTGATCTGGCCCTGCTCCGCGGCGGTGCCGGAGACCGAGTGGACCGTCACCGCGCCGTTGGCGACGATCCGCAGCTTCCGCGCGGCGAAAACGTTCCAGGTGATCGTCACCGGCTCGCCGCCGTGGGTGATCTGCAGGGGCGAGACGTCGAAGCTGTTGACCCGCGTGACGCCCACCGGCGCCACCGGGTGGACCCGGGTGACCTGGCCGCCGCGGTCGTTGATCGCCACCAGCGTGTAGACGACCTCCTGCTCGGGCGTGGGAAACTGCAGGCTGTGGCCCGCCGCCTCTGCGCGGGTGGAGGTCTCGTAGATGGTCGCGCCGTCCGCGAGCACCCGGACGCGGTCCGCCTCGGAGGTGGTCCACTCGACGGTGACGACGTCACCCAGCCGCGCGTACCGCGGCGCCGAAGAGGAGGTGAACCGGGGCTGGCCGGCCACGTAGGCGGTGACCTCGGCGGTGGTGACGACCTCGGGGGACGAGCCGAGCGCGGCGAGCTGCCAGGTGAAGGCCGCCGCCGGATCGAGGTTCTGGGGGATGGTCACCTGGAGCTCGCCGGTGGAGACCTCGGCGGGAACGGTGGCGGTGTGCACGGTGCCGTAGCCCGGGCGGCTGACGGTGACGGCCGCGGCGCCCCGGGTCTCCCAGCGCAGGGTCAGCGGCTCGCCGGCGGTCATCGAACCGGGATCGGCAGTGAACAGCGCCACCGTGGGCCGGGTGCGGACGGTGGCCAGCCAGGCGCTGCCGTCCACCTGGAGCTCGTAGGTGGTGTCCCGCTCCGGGGTCACCGACACCGAGCCGGTGTTCGTCTGGTCACCGATGTCGATCTGCGCGCCGTCCTTCACCCGCAGGCTGATCGCGCGGGCCGCGGGCGCGGACCAGGCGAGGGTGGCGGCGCCGTCCGCGTCGACCACGTCCGGGGCGGCGAAGAAGAGGACCTCCTTCGAGACCTCGTGGATGCGGACCGAGACCGCGCGCGCCTCACGCAGGCCGCGCGGGTTGTACGCCTCCAGCACGAACAGCGAGGGGCCGCTGATGGTCACCTCCACGGTGCCGGAGACGCCATCGGCGCCGGACACCGCACCACGCTCGGCATCCATCAGCCGGACGGCGGTGGCGTTCTTCGTCTCCCAGGAGAGGGTGACGCTGCCGCCGGACTCCACCACGTCCGCGCTGGCGCGGAAGTCGAGGATCTCCGGCGCCGCGGGGGGCGGCTCGGGCGGGGTGGGGTCCGCGGGGCAGCCCATCAGCGCGAGGGCACCAACGAGACCGAGAATCGGAACGTAAAGGTTGCGCATGGTCTGGGACCTCTCAGTTCTTCGGCGTGAAGCGGTAGGCGGAATGCGGCGTGAGGACAGGCTGGTTGATGCCGATGGGCAGCGCGGAGGTGCCGGCCGGATGCTCGAGCCAGATGGTGCTGCTGTTGCCGTTGGCGTACTGCGTGGCGGCGGTGCTCACCATCTCCGCGTAGTGGAACTCGATCACCCCGTCGTCGAAGAGCTTGATCTGGAAGTTCATGTCGTCGGCCGGAGAGACGTTCCAGTGGGTGAAGTGGTGCCACTGGATGACCCAATGTCCCTTCGGGTTGGCGGCGTCCGCGCCGGGCTCGAAGCGCTGCGCGAACATGTTGTGGCCGGCGGACATGGTGCCGTTCAGGTCGTCCCAGTTCGCGGCGATGGTGCCGGACGGGACGGCGGTGGTCGTGGTGGGGGCGGACGGCGCCGTCTTGTTCGAGGTCCCCGCGTTCGTGTTGTTCGGCTGCTGGAAGGTGACGTAGCCGTTGGTGTTCACCGTGAGGTCGTTGGTGAACGTCTGGCCGAAGTACGTGAACGGCCGGCCAAGCGGAAGCCGCACGTTCACGCTGTCGAGCGAGGTCCCGGTCACCACCAGCGGGAAACCGGTCACCGACACGTCACGGTAGTCCACCGGGATGGGCTGCAGCGAGTACGGGAAGCAGGTCTCGTTCTCCTCGCCCGGGGTGCCCACGGTGCTCAGCGCGTTGTAGGTCTGCGTGCGGGTGCAGGTCAGGGGGGCACCGCCCGTGGCGATGGCGCGCTCGGGCGACTGCTGCGACACGTTGGCGAGCACCTCCGCCGCGGTCCAGGTGAGCTGCGAGATGGGCGCGTTCGCCTCGAGCATCAGGGTGTCCGCGCCGACCGCGTCGAGCACGAGGTCGGTCCACACCACGTCCACCGGGGCCTCGCCGTTCTCCACCGGGTCGAGGCTCTGCCCCACCACGAGGTACCCGCCCGCCGGGATCACCGTGCCGTCCGGGAAGGTGAAGGAGGTGGTGGTGGTGGACGAGGTCAGCCGCGTCTTCGAGAGGTCCACCTCCTCGTCGGAGGAGTTGTAGAGCTCCACCCACTGGCCCGCGGTGGCGGACGGCGGCGGGGAGACCATCACCTCGTTCACCAGCACCGAGCCGGCGACGATCACGTTGAGGCGGGTGCTGAAGACCACCCAGGCGCCGTTCTGGAGCCGGCCGAAGAGGGAGAAGACGCCGCCGTGGGGAGGCTCGTAGGTGAGCGTACCGGTGGTGGCCGCGGTGGTGAACCACACCAACTCGTCGCCCTCGAGGAGGAGCGGCTCGCCGGTGGCCATCTCGAAGTTGAGGCTGCCGTTCATCCGCCAGCCGATGCTCGCGCTCTCACCGGCCGCGCCGTCGAGCCGCTTGTAGCCGTAGCGGACCTCGCCGGACTCGAAGAGCTGCACCTGGAAGCTGAGGACGGCGGTGGGATCCACCTTCAGGCTGACCTCCTCCCACTGAACGATGAGGCGGCGCGGGAAGCTCGTCCCCTCCAGCAGCCAGAGCACCCGGCCCGAGCCGAGCACCAGGTCATCCCAATACGGGGCCAGCACGTTGTTCAGCCCGGAGGCGCCGTCCAGCGGCGTGTTGTCCGGCTGCGCGCCCACGTCCGTGAAGGTGACGAAGCCGTTGGTGGAGACGAAGAAGCGGCCGTGGGTGGCGCCGGCCATGCTGAAGGAGAACGACGGGTCCACCGGAAGCTGCGCCAGCGCGTCGTCGTCGTCGTCGAAGTTCTGGACCCGGGCGTCCACGTGGCCCTGCAGGTCGTAGAAGTCCGTGCCGGGGTTGCTCTTGATCGGCGGGGTGGGGCTCACGCCCACGACGGTGGCCAGCGCCGCGTTGCTGATGTCCCACTGCACGTCGACGGTGGTGCCCCGGACCGCCGGCGTGGGGTCCACCACGAGGGTCGAAGGCAGCGCCACGTCCACCGTGCTCTCCATCGTCGCCACGTCACCTGCGTCGTTGTACGCCTCGAGCAGGAAGGTGGACTGCAGGCCCGGATGGACCTGCGCCGTGCCCTGCTGCACCTGCCCGGGATCCTGGGTGCGGTAGACCGCGGGGCCGTGCTTCACGCGCAGCAGCACCGAGGTGGCGTGCTGGGTGCTCCAGCTCGCCGTGGCGGCGTCACCGACCT
>CAZCWA010000182.1:4629-9369 GCA_964502265.1 uncultured Myxococcaceae bacterium
CGGACCGCGTTCTGCGTGCGCCAGGACACCGTGATCGGCTTGCCCACGGTCACCGCGGCGGGCGCGAGGAACTCGACGATGCGCGGCCCGTCACCGACGTAGGAGTCCACCGTCCGGGTGAGGGTGATGTCCGGGTTCGTCTGCTTCACCTGGAGCTCGAAGCGGAGCGGGAAGCCCTCCGTCATCGGCTCGCCGGAGGGGAGGGTGGCCGGCACCGTCCACGCGAAGGAGCCGTCGTTCACCGAGGCGGCCTCGGCGGGGAAGCGCGCGCGGGTCAGCTCGCCGAAGGTGGCCTCGGAGAGGATGACCTCGGCGGCGCCGCGGGTCTTCCAGCGGAGGGTGATCGACTCCCCGGCCTTCGCGGCGGCGGGGACGGCCTCGAATGCGCTGGCGACCGGGCGGACCTTCAGCTCCGCGCTGGCGGAGAGCGGGCGGTTGCTGTCCGCGCCCGTCGCCACCAGCGAGTACGTCTGCGAGCGCTCCGGGGTCACGTCCACCACGCCGGCGTGCTCGGAGGCGGGCAGGGTGATCATCTCGCCGGAGGAGGACTCGATCCGGGCGTTCCTGCCGCCGAAGGCGCTCCACACGAGCTGCGCGTCGCCGCCCGAGTCGATCTCGGTGGGGACGGTGACGAGGAAGACCTCGCGCAGATCCTCGTCCACCGCGACCTGCACGAAGGCCGAGTCGCGACCGCCCTCGCCCTTGGCGCGGAGCACGAAGAAGCGGGTGGCGTCCAGCGTCACCGTGGCCTGGCCTGCGGAGGCGTCACCCTCGAGCGGGAATTCGGTGCCCGTCTGATCCACCAGCTCGACTGCCTCGGCATTCTCGGCAGTGAAGGAGAGGGTCACGCTCTCGCCGGCGCTGATCCGGTTCTTCGAGGCGGTGAAGGACTTGATGGCCGGCGGCGCGGCGAGCGGCGGCGGCGGCGCGGGATCTTCACACGCGGCGAGCAGGAGGGCCGCGGTCACTGCCAGCCCGGCTCCGAACATTCTGTTCATTGTCGATGATCTCCAGCGGCGGAGCGTCCGTTCAGCGTGGACGCGAAAAGGCTTTCGAGGGGTGGTTTCTTATCGAACTTGCTCGGTCACGGTCAAACTCTCACAGAACAAGAAATCGAAGGAGCACGCGGACTTACGCCCACTGCACCGCGGACGGAGCATCATCCCGGCCCCCTTCCGTGGCCGTAACACCGGAAAATGACGGCAATTTTGTCGCAGGAGCAAGCCTTGGCGTACTGCGTCAAAGTGACCGCCGGAGGCCTCGAAAAAAAAGTCGCGGTAAGGTGTCTGGCTAATGCGCGTCGTGCGATGCGTAAGCCATTGTGTTGCTGGAGCGGCGGGCGGGCCTCAGAACCCGGCGCCGACGGACGCAGCGATGAGGGTGTCGTTCATGTAGCCGCGGCGGAAGCGGGTGAGTTCGGCGCGGAGGACGAGGCGCACGCCCTCTGCGAGCTGCGGCCGCGCGCGGAAGCCGACGCCGTACTGGAACACCGGCTTGATGCCCGCGATCGTCGTCACCTGGCCGTCGGAGCTCAGCGCCGCGTGCTGGTAGCCAAACCCGCCTCCGAGCTGTCCGTAGAAGCCGTACGTCCGCGCGCGGTCCACGTGCAGCTCGTACGCGGGCGCGAGCGAGAAGTAGTGGTACTGGCCCACGTTGAAGACGCGCTCGGTGCCGTCGCGGGAGCGGCCGTAGATCCAGGTGAGGTCCGCGAAGAGCGCCTCGTCCCAGGGCTCCCGCGCGATGAGCCGGCCGTACTCCCAGGTCACCCGCGCGCCGAAGCCGGCGTTGGGCTCGGCGAGCTCTCCGCGCGCGCTGCTCAGCAGGAGCCCGCCCCCGAGGACGCTGCCGCCGATGCCGAGGAACGGATCGTCCAGCCGCGCCAGGCGAAGCTCGCGCTCCTGCTCCTCCCAATCCGCCTCCTCGCGGAAGTCCGCCGACGGATCGCTGCGCCCGGGGAGCTGCCGCCGTCCGCTCGCGTCGCGGGGCGGGCCTTCGTCCACCTCCTCTTCGTCCGAGTAGGGGATGGGCGCATCGTCGTCCCAGCGGCCGGACTGCGCGGACGCGATCTGGGGCAGCAGGAAGGTGACGAGCACCAGGGCCGGCAGGTGGTGCTTCACGGGCCACACCCCTGGGAAGGCACCGCAGCGCCCGGGCACGACGGCGCGAGCAGCTCGCGCGGGATGCCGAGCCGGCCGAGGAACTGGCCGCACAGCCGCGTCTTCAACTCGGGGCTGGTGACCGAGTCGAGCAGGAGCATCAGCACCCGCTCGAAGGTGAAGTTCTGCGGCGTCTCCACGTTCTCGCGCAGAAGGCCCGCGAGCCCGCCGCCCTGCGGGTCGCCGTAGGACTCGACCACCGCGCGCGAGAGGAGCTGCCAGTCCTCGGGGCCCGTGCCCGCGTGGTAGAGCGACGCGGCGATCGCGGTGCCGAACTGGTAGTGCAGCCCGAGCCCGGTGAACTCGTTCACGCCCAGCGAGATGACGCTGTTGCGCAGGCCTTCGGTCATGCAGCGATCGGTGCGCGCCATGTCCCGCTGGTTGGTGGACGCCTCGTCGAAGGACGCCTCCATGAAGCGCGTGTCGCAGCCGAAGCCGGAGCGGCAGGAGGCGGCGAAGGCGTGGAAGTCCGCGAAGCCCTCGTCGAGCGACTTGAGGATGTTCACGTTGGGCGCCGCGTTGAAGGACCAGCGGGTGAGGGTCTCGGGCAGCGAGGCGCCGCCGAAGACGAGCCGGTTCCACACCACGTGCGCGTACTCGTGCGCGACGATGCCCTGGTTGATCGACAGCGGCGTCTTCTGGAGCGCGTCGAAGGGGAGGATCATGAACGCCTGCACCGGCGAGAAGTAGAGCGCGTTGTCCATCTGCGGCTTCGGCGAGACCTCGCGGAGGAGGAACTCGGGGAAGTAGTAGACCGTCACCTCCGACAGCCGCGCGCCGGGCACGCCGATGGCCTGGAAGTGATCGAACGCCTGCTCGAAGTTCCAGGCGGTGGTGACGAGGTTCCAGGAGTGGAAGTCCGAAGGCCAGAGCACGCCGTCCTTCTCCACGTAGCTCACCCTCGGCAGGCGGCCCGAGTCCTTCACGAACACGCGCGCGAGCTGCTCCTCGGTGAGGTTGCCGCCGTTCAGGCGCAGGAGCGGATCGTTGGGGTCGACGTCGATCCGAGCGCCGCCCACGAGCCTCGTCACCGCACCCTCGAGCGTCACCGGATCCGAGATCGTGCGCAAAGAGACGGGCGTGGGCTGGTACGAGCCGCTGCTGCCGCCGGAGCGCACCAGCGCCATCACGGGGACCGGCGCTTCGACGGAGGGCGCGCACCCGAGGGGACCGAGCAGGAGGAGGAGGGGAAGGGCCGCGGCCCATCGCCGCGCGAGCTGGGACATGCGCCGCTTTGTACTACGGCTTACCTTCGAAGGGAGGAGCGCCGACATGAGACAGGAGATCCCGCTCGGGCCTTTGACCCAGCCCACCTGGCAGCGCCGCGATCTGGTGCTGGCGTTGCTTCACGAGGAGGGTGCCTGCGCGCGGTGTGACGAGGTGGCGCAGGCGCTCGCGCCGCAGCGGCTGCCCAAGGGACCGCTGACCGATCATGAGCTGGCGGTTCGGGTGGTGCGCGGTCCGTCGGGGATGGGGCTGCGCGATGCGGTGGGCGCGAAGGCGGAGGCCGCGGTGGCGATCGTCTCGGACAGGTTCCTGGAGCTCTTCGCGGTGCTGGACGCGCACGGCCAGAAGGGGGCGCCGGTGAGCGACTTCGTGGGCGAGCTGGAGGGCTGGGCGGACGCGGTGGCGAGGCAATGTGGAGAGTGCAGCCGCGTCCAGTGGGATTGATTGACGCTGTTCAGGCCCTCTTCTACAAGTCCGCGCATGACAGTCAGGTTCATCTCCGAGGTGAAGCGGACCCACTCCTGCGGCGCGCTCACGGCAGCGGACATCGGCAAGGAGGTCGTGCTCTTCGGCTGGGTGCACAACCGGCGGGATCACGGCGGCGCGGTGTTCATCGATCTGCGCGATCGGGAGGGCCTCACCCAGGTGGTCTTCGAGCCGGACATCCAGAAGGAGGCGCACGAGCTCGCGGGGACCTTGCGCCTCGAGTACTGCATCGGCGTGCGCGGCAAGGTGGCCTCGCGCGGGTCGCAGGTGAACCCGAAGATGAAGACCGGCGAGATCGAGATCAAGGCGACCGATCTGCAGATCTTCAACCGCTCGGAGACCCCGCCCTTCCTCATCGAGGAGAAGATCGACACCGGCGAGGAGAAGCGGCTGCAGTACCGCTACCTGGACCTGCGCCGCGCGCCGCTGCAGCGGACGATGATGGCGCGCTCGAAGGCGAACGCGATCACCCGGACGTACCTCGACGGGCACGGCTTCCTCGAGCTGGAGACGCCGTTCATGGGCAAGTACACGCCCGGCGGCGCGCGCAACTTCCTCGTCCCCTCGCGGATGAACCCCGGGAAGTTCTACGCGATGGCGGAGAGCCCGCAGCTCTACAAGCAGCTCTTCATGGTGAGCGGCTTCGATCGCTACTTCCAGATCGTGAAGTGCTTCCGCGACGAGGACCTGCGGCTCGACCGGCAGCCGGAGTTCACCCAGATCGATCTCGAGATGTCCTTCGTCACCCAGGACGACGTCTTCGCGGTGATCGAGGGTCTCATCGCGCGGCTGTGGAAGGAGATCCTCGGCGTGGAGATCCCCACGCCGTTCATGCGGATGGACTTCGACGAGTCGATGGCGAAGTACGGCA
>CAZCWA010000183.1:0-9365 GCA_964502265.1 uncultured Myxococcaceae bacterium
GGAGGATGGCGTCGAAGGGCGCGGCATCCGGCCAGCCTCTATGGCCGTCTCCGTGGCGCAGGTGCACGTTGGAGAGTCCCAGCTCCTCCAGCAGCACCTCCCGTGCGCGCCGAGCGAGCGGCTCCACGATCTCGATCGAATGGACCTCCCTGCACAGCGCCGCGAGCACCGCTGTCTGGTAGCCGGACCCGGTCCCGATCTCGAGCACCCGCTCGTCGCCCCGAAGCTGCAGCGCCTCGGTCATGAAGGCCACCACGTACGGCTGGCTGATGGTCTGCGAGAACCCGATGGGCAGGGCGGTGTCCTCGTTGGCCTCGTAACCCAGCTCGCGCGGAACGAAGCTGCGGCGGTCGAGCCGGGACATCGCCTCGAGCACGCGCTCGTCGCGGATGCCGCGGGCGCGCAGGCCGTCGATGAGGTAGCGCACGGACGGGTCCATGGCTTCATCGTACGCATGGGGGACGCTCGCAGCCCGCCTCGCCGCTCAGTGGGCGGGCGGCAGGAGGGCTGGCGCGCTGAAGAAGAGGAGCCCGCGGCTGAGCATCGGGAGCCAGGCGCTGTAGTGGTCCTCGCTGGGGAACTCGACGAAGAGGACCTCGAGGAGCTCGCCTCGTGGGTCGCTGGCCTCGAGATCTTCGGCGAGCGCGCGCGCATGATCCACCATCCGCCGCTCCACCACCGCGTGCCCCCGCTCGCCCGCGCTTTGCCTCGGCGTCTGCTCGAGCCCTCCCACCGTCACCAACACGCGCGCGTTCGCCTTCCGCTCGAGGAAGGCCTTCTGCCCCTGCAGCACGTGACGGTCGTTCCACCAGATCGACGGGCTCCCGGCCACGAAGGTCTCGAAGCTTTCGGGGCGCGTGAAGAGCGCGTGCACCACGAGCAGCCCGCCATAGGAGTGCCCCATCAGCGCGGTTCTCGATCGATCAATGGGCAGCCGTTTCGCCAGCTCCGGCTCCAGCTCCTCCTTCAGGAAGTCGAGGAACCTGTCCGCGCCCGGCGGCGTGTAGTCCTCCCCGCGCGCCTGGCGGATGGCGTCCTCGTCGCCCGGATGGCTCAGGCCGACGATGATCGGCACGTCCACCTCGACGCCGAAGCCCTTCGCCAGCCGCGGCAGGGTGCGGACGAGCCTCTCCATCGAAGCGAAGTGTGAGTTCCCATCCAGCAGGTAGATGACCGGGTGGCCCCGGGCAGGCGCGGCGGTTGGCGGGATCGACACCAGCAGCCGGTGCGTCCGCCCCGTTCGCACCGAGTCGAGGTCGAACTGGACCGTGTCCGACAGCGTCACCGGCGAAGGCACCTCCACATCCGACGGGCGCGCCGCGCAGCCGGAGAGCAGCGCGACGACGATCAGGATCACGGCACGCATCACGCGGCCTGAGCTTCCGGAATCGGCCCGGCCACGGCCGGTGCCCGAAGCGACCACACGCTGTCTTCCGGGCCGGTGCGCGCGCGACGTGCGGTGACCTTCGCCATCCACGCGAAGCAGAAGGCACCGGCCAGCGCGGTGAGGTCCACGCCGATGGCATCGGACGCGGCCCAGATGCCGGACGAGGGTGCGAACGCACCGAGCAGTGAGGTGATCGGGATCGCCACGGTGAGGATCGCCGCGCCCCAGGGCAGCTCGATGGCCGCGCGCGCAGGTCCCCGCACGAGCGCCCAGATGATCGCGCCGAAGAAGACCGCGTAGTACCCGAGCTGGTGGAACAGGCGCAGATCCGGCACCACACCGTGGAGCCACTTCGCCAGCACCAGCGTGAAGGAGATGCCCGCCACGCACCCGAGGCACACGCCCACGGTCACCGCCGCCAGCCACCGCACCTCGCGCCGCTGAAGCGGCCTGTCACCTTCCGCCCTCGCCTTCTTCCGCCGGCTCTCCACCCAGAGGAGGTTCCCGCTGTAGAAGAGCCACGCGCCGCTCAGCGCGAGCAGGAAGTACACCCACTTGATGGGCGTGCCCCCGAACGTCGCCATGTGAAGGGCGAAGAAGCTGCCCACCACCGCGGCCGGCACGCTCATCTTGCCCGGCATGAAGTCCGCGCTCTTCACCTCGCCGCTGTACGGGTCGAGCGCGATGAAGCCGCCCTTTGCGCGCGGCGAGTACGCGGCCGGGTCCTCGCCCCACACGCGGACCAGCGCACGCGGAGAGCCGACCTGGCGGTACTGAAGAGACGACGGCTCGAAGGTGGGTGAGAACGCCTTCGCGCGCGCGACGAGCTCATCGGGCGGAAGCATCGAGCCAGGCTCCGGCAGCTTCACCTCACCGCGTGGACCACCGGAGGGCGAGCGCAGGGTGCCGTCGTGAATGAGCTTGTCCTGCACGAAGTAGATCCCGTCGTGCAGCCCGAAGACGCCCGCGGTGAGCGCGATCATCAGGTGGAACGGCAGGCTCGCGATGCCCACCACGTTGTGGACGTCCATCCACATCCGCTTGAGGCCCTTGCCGAGCCGGAGGGCGAAGAAGTCCTTCACCAGCGACGGCAGCACGATCACCAGGCCGGAGATCAGCGCCAGCGCATAGAGGATGGAGAGCAGCCCGGCGAGAACGCGGCCCAACTCCGTGTCGAAGGGCAGGCCCACCACGCGGTGGAGCACGTCGATGAACTCGCCCACCTTGCTCGGCCGCGCCTCCGCCACCTGCGACGAGCCCTTCTCGTCGATCGTCGCGTAGAAGTGGCGCACCGTCAGCTCGTCGTGATCGTCGTCGTCCGCCTCTCCTGCCCCCTCCCACACCAGGGGAGAGGGGCCGTGCACCGGCAGATCCGTGAGAAAGACCGTGAACTCCTTCCCCACCTCGGGGTGCTCGCGCAGCGTGGTCGTCACCAGCGCGTGCACCTCGTCCGCGGACATCGGCGTGGCGGCGATGCGCTCGGAGGGAGGCGTGGCCCAGCGGTTCAGCGCGTCCTTGAAGAGCGCGAAGCCGCCCGCATAGAAGCAGATGAAGAGCCCGAGCCCGGCGACGATGCCGACCCAGGTGTGGAGCGTCTTGTACAGCCGGATGATGGCGGAGCGCATGGCGGCGGTCAGAGCGAGCGGAAGAGGAGAAAGGCGCCCCAGGAGAGCGCCGAAGCGCCGCCCAGCCAGAGCCAGGCGCGCAGTCCGGAACGGAAGAGGAAGCAGCCGCCGAGCACGGTCATCCACACCGGCATCACCGACCACATGGCGAGCTGGTTGCGGAGGCTCGGCGGCACTCCCGCGGCGGTCAGCGCGAGCGTGAGCAGGCCGCTGACACCGACGGCGATCGCAGCGCCCAGAAGCAGGCCCGCGAGCGACTTCGAGACCCAGTCCGGGCGGATGAGCTCCGCGGGTCGGGGTCGGGTGGTGGCGGACATGGTCAGGCCGTCTCCCTGCGCGCACCGCGCCCGAGAACGCTGATCAGCGCCGCGGCGTAGGGCAGCACCATCAGCAGCAGCGTCACCCACGCGCTGAGCACGAACACCGCCACGACCGCCGAGAACGACGCGCAGAGCAGCGGCAGCGAGACAGCCCCGAGCAGCCCTCCGGCCCACCGCGCAGGACGCGCCGGCAGCGGCTTTGCGAGCAGGGACTGATGACGCGAGGACAAGTACAGGCCCGCGCAGCCCACGAAGGACAGCGCGAGCGCGAGGTAGACGGAGAGGCCCATGGTGTGGACTCCGGTGGACTAGCGGATGCGCAGCAGCCCGCGGACCTGGCCTTCGACGATCGTCTTCGCGTCGCCCAGACCGGTCTCGGGGCTCACGATGCGGAAGCGCGTCTGGGCGTTGGAGTTGATGAACTCGGGCATCACCAGCACGCCGCCGCCGGGGCTCTGGGGGATGGTGCGGCCGTTCATGGGCACGAGGTCGTCGCGGACGACCGGCGTGGCGGTGGGCGCATCACCGAGCGCTACCTCCCACAGGCTCCACCACGCCCCGGTCGCAGCGTGCGAACCGTGGAACGGGCGGCCCGCGGTGTTCGCCGCATCGAGCGCGGCCTGCGCGGCCGTCTTGTCCATCACGCGGAGGTAGCCCTTCCCCGGCGCGCCCGGCAGGAGCATCCCCGCCACATCGCCTTCGGTCTGCGGCGAGACGAAGCGGTCGAGCGTGGTGAACCAGTCGTCGAACCGGCCTGCCGCGATGTCGTAGCGGATCATGCATGGCGCGGCGGTGGTCTGCGGCGAGACGAAGTGCGCACCGCTGCCGAGCGACTCGGTGGCGAAGTAGATCTTCCCGTCGTGGACCACGCCGTCGCGCGCCCAGCCGCAGCGGTCGTCGTTGACCACGCGGACCTCGTCGGTCTCGGTGTCCACGATCACCAGCGCCGTCTTCGACGGCACCGTCTTCACGTCCGCCGCGTGCCAGCCGCCGGCGACGATCACGCTCGTGCCCACCGGAATCGCCACGCTCTGCGAGTAGCGGAAGGTGAAGTCACCGTCCTCGAGCTGCGCGGTGAGATCCTTCGACCCGACGATCGACACGTCCTTCGGGTTCCAGATCACCAGCCGGTAGTTCACGTGGTCGAAGTAGTAGGCCTTCGTCTCGCTGACGAAGTGGTGCTGCGACTGGTACCCGCCGGTCGCCGCCACACCGTGACCGATGAAGGAGAGCGGATCGCCCGCGGTGATCGTCCCGTCCGCCTCCAGCGTGTACGGCGTCACGATCGGCTGCTTCGAGCTGCTGATGAAGAACCGCCCCGTGCCCGGGGTGCCGGACACGATGTACGAGTCCGCGGGCAGCTCCATCGCATCGGTCAGGCCGACGGTCTGGTCCTTCTCCAGATCGTCCACCGTGACCAGGTAGGACTGCGTCTCGCCCGCGGTGATCGCGACCTGGGTGATGACCGCATAGAGGGGATCGACGCCGGCTCCGCCACCGTCATGCGGATCGGTGGGATCCTCCGCACCCGAGCAGGCGAACGTGAGCGCGGCGAGGGACAGCACTGCGAGCTTCTTCATGGTGGACTCCCTGGGGTTACAGATCGACCGTGACGCGCGCGGAGATCGCGCGGCCCGGCTTCTGGACTCCGACGACGTCGTAGGCGGCGGCGTCGGTGACGTTGTTGAGGTTGAGCGACGCGGACCACGCGTAGCCCTGCATGCGCGTCCGGTAGGTGAGCGCGGTGAAGTGCAGCACCTGCGTGGGCACCTGCGCCTTGGAGCCGGCCCGTCCGGCGCTCTCCCAGGAGCGGTAGAAGGACTCGACGAAGCGGGTGGTCCACTCGAAGGTGAGCGCGTCGCTTCCGGTGGCCACGCCCTTCCACTGCAGCCGCGCGGTCGCAGACGACTGCAGCCACGGCATGTTGGGCATCCGGTCGCCGTGGAAGCGCGCGAACTGCCCCTCCTCGGCGAGATTGCGGAAGTCGAGCCAGGTGACGGTGCCCGCGAGCCCCACCCACTCGCCCGGCGACGTCCAGTCCAACCCCGCGTGGGCCACGTACGAGCGCGCGTGATCGACGTTCGCGTACGCCTGCGTCGCGTCGCCCGGGAAGAGCTGGATGAGGTTGCGCACCTCGCGCACGCCCGCCGTCGCGCTCGCGCTGAAGAGCCCCGCCCGCGTGGACACCGGCAGAAGCTCCACGCCGGCGTTCCCGTTGTGGCTCGTCTCCGGGACGAGCGCCCGGTTCTCCAGCAGCAGCCCGCCGTCGCCGAAGAGTTCGTCCACCCGCGGCATCCGCGTGGTGCGCTCGTAGGACGCCTTGAGCAAGAGCCCCCGCGTGACGCTGAAGCGCACGGTGTCGCCGAAGCCGCCGGCCCACCGAACCTGCGCATCTCCCTCCCCGCCCGAACCGAAACGCTGGAAGTACCCCTTGGCGAAGACCGTGTTCTCCAGCCGGTCGTCCCACAGGCGCTGCCGGTGCGAGATCCCTCCGAAGGCGGAGGTGAGCCGCAGCGGCACCCGCAGCGGATCCTCCTGCCCGAGCCGGGTGAGGTACGCGTTCTCCCCGCTGCGCGTGTTGTGGTCCGCGCCCAGGGAGAGCTCGAGGTCCTCCGCGTCGAACACCGTCCCCAGCAGCCGCACGCGCCCGGAGGTCGTCTGCCGAAGCTGCGTGTTCTCGAGCGGGAAGGCGCCGATCTCGCCGCCCCTCGCACCCTGCGCGCGGCAGTTGCCGTACCAGTCGTAGAGGCAGTCGGAGACGTCGAGCAGCTCGCCCTGCCGCTGGTTGAAGCCGGTGATCGCGAGCACCTTCAGCCGCTCGTGTGCCGCCACCTCGTAGCGGAGCCCGAGCCCGCGGCTCTGCTGCGCCTGGGTCACCGCGCCGTACGGCTGGATCATGAAGCTGTCGTGCGGGACCTCCTTGTCGTAGCGCCCGAGGTACGCGTTGAGCACCAGCCGGTCGATCCCGCGCAGCCCCTCCAGCCCCACCTCCACGCCGCCGCCGCTGGCCCGGTACGCGTCGTGGTTGCGCGCGAGCTGCGCCGGCGAGACGCGCCCGGTCACCGGATCGTCGACCGGCACGGTGATGCGGTAGTCGTTCTCCGAGCGGTCGTGGAAGCCGGACGCGCGCACGAAGAGGTGGTCTCCCGCGCGCCACGTCACCCGCCCGGTTCCACGCACTGTCTCGAACGAGCCGCCCTGCAACGACACAGAGCCCCCGCTCTCCGCGCGCTCGAGATCCGAGCGCAGGTGGATGGCCCCGCCCAGTGCATCGGTCGCCAGCCGCACCGGCACCACGCCGTTGAAGACCTCGAGCTGCTGCACCAGCGACACCGGCACGCTCCCCAGCCCGAACACGTACGGCGAGTACTCGATGGGCACGCCGTCCAGCAGCACGCGCACCTGATCACCCGAGAGCCCGGCCAGGGAGAGCTGCGTACGGCTCCCCATCCCGCCGGTGCGCTGGACCTGCACCGCGGAGGACCGCGTCAGCACCTCGCCCAGATCCTCCGCGCGCGCCTGCGCCGCCTCGAGGCGCACCACGTTCACCGCCTCCGAGCCGCGCACCAGCGCCCGCGCCGACGTCGCCTCGCCGCGCACGGTGGTGGTGAAGGCCGGCGCCTCCTCCGCAGGGACGTCCGTGCCCTCGTCCTCGGACGGAGGCGGAGGCGGAGGCGGCAGCAAGAAGGTGAGGACGAACTCGAACACCACCGCGATGGGCGCACCGTCCTGCAGCGCCGGGCTGAACCGCGCATCGAGCAGCGCGCGGACCGCCACCTCGTCGAGCCCGTGCCCCAGCCCCTCCACCACCTCCGCCGACGCGACCTTCCCTTCGGCGTCGAGCGTCACCCGGAGCTTCACCGCGCCCTCGACCCGCGCCTGCAGCGCCTCCGGCGTGTGCGGCGCGGACAGCGGCTCCAGCAGCACGGGCGCGGTGATCCCTCCGCCCGCCTCCTCCGCCAGGGCCGCGCCCGCCGACGCCAGCACCACCATGCTGATTCCGATTTTGATTATCGTTCTCAACTTGGCGGCGAAATACTCCTGCCGTGATTCGCCTGTCAACGTGAAGAATTTGCGCCGGACCCGGCCTTTTTCCGCTCAGCCCACCCGGGCGAGCGCGAGCCGGCCCTCCCAGCGCTCCTCGAGGGCTCGCACCAGGGGGCCGTTGACGTCGCGCTCCAGCTTCGGGTCGGCCTCGACGATGGCGCGCGCCTCCTCCTGGGCCTGCGCCAGCAGATCGGCATCGCGGGCCAGGTTTGCCACCGCCAGCTCGGGCACCCCGCTCTGCCTCGTGCCGAGGAACTCGCCCGGCCCGCGGATCTCGAGATCGTGCTCGGCGATGACGAAGCCGTTGTTGCTCTTCTCCATCACCGCCAGGCGCTCGGAGCTCTCGGCGGAGCGCGCGAAGCCGGCCACGAGGAAGCAGTAGCTCTGCGCCGCGCCCCGCCCCACCCGGCCGCGGAGCTGGTGGAGCTGCGAGAGGCCGAAGCGCTCGGCCGCCTCGATCACCATCACCGACGCGTTGGGCACGTCCACGCCGACCTCGACCACCGTGGTGCACACCAGCACCTGGATCTCGCCTTCGCGGAAGGAGGCCATCACCGCCTCCTTCTCCTCGCCCTTCATCCGCCCGTGGAGCAGCCCCACCGAGTAGCCCTCGAAGATCTGCGAGAGCTGCTCTGCACCCTTCGTCGCGTCCGCGAGGTCGATCTTCTCCGACTCCTCCACCAGCGGGTAGACGACGTACGCCTGGTGGCCCTTCTCCAACTCGCGCCGCATCGCCTCGTAGACACGGGCGCGCGCGCGGTCGTTGAAGACCTTCGTCGTGATCGGGGTGCGGCCCGGCGGCAGCTCGTCGATGAACGAGACCTCGAGGTCGCCGTACAGCGTCATCGCCAGGGTGCGCGGGATGGGCGTGGCGGTCATCACCAGCACGTCCGGACGCACGCCCTTGTTCATCAGCGCGTGCCGCTGGATGACCCCGAAGCGGTGCTGCTCGTCGATGATCACCAGGCCCAGCTTCTCGAAGTCCACGCTCTCCTGGATGAGCGCGTGCGTGCCCACCGCGCAGCGGATCTCGCCCCGCGCGATGCGCTCGCGGATCTCGCGCTTGTGCTTCGCGCCGCCGCCCGCGGAGACCAGTCCCACCTCCACGCCCATCGGCGCGAGCCATTTCGCGAAGTTCCGCGAGAGCTGCTCGGCGAGGATCTCCGTCGGCGCCATCACCGCGACCTGGTAGCCGTCCTGCAGCGCCAGCGCCGCCGTCACCAGCGCCACCGCCGTCTTGCCGCTGCCCACGTCGCCCTGCACCAGCCGGTTCATCGGCTCGGGCTTCGCCATGTCCCGCGCGGCCTGCTTCACCACCCGCTTCTGCGCGTCGGTGAGCTTGAAGGGGAGCAGCGCCGAAGCCTTCGCCTGCTCCGCCTCGCCCGCATGGAAGGAGATGCCCGGCATCACCTTCACCCCCTGCCGCTTCAGCGCCATCCCGAGCTGGAGGAAGAACAGCTCGTCGAACGCGAGCCGCCGGTGCGCCGGGCTCATGTGCTTGTCCAGCAGCTCCAGATCGTCGCCGTCCTGCGGGAAGTGGATCCGCAAGAGCGCTTCGGAAAGGCCGCTCAACCCCAGCCGCTCGCGCAGCGCCGCGGGCAACGGCTCGTCGAGGTGGTGCGCGTAGCCCTGCGCGATCTTGAAGGCGAGCTCGCGGAAGGCGCGCTGCTCGTGGCGCTCGAAGCCCGGGTAGATGGGGACGATCCGGTTGAAGTGGACCGCCGAGCCCTCCATGTCATCGGCGGGCTCGATCTCGGGGTGGACGATCTCGCGGCCGGCGGGGGTTGCGCGCAGCTCGCCGGAGACGACGAGCTTTTTGCCCACCGGGAAGCGCGCGCGCAGCCAGGGGCCGGACTGGAAGAACGTTGCCGAGAGGCTGCCGGTCTCGTCCGCAATCACCGCCCGGAACATCCGCCGCTTCCCGCCGCGCACGAACGCGTCCCCGGACTGCCGCACCGTCCCCACCGTCACCCCGCGCTCGCCGGG
>CAZCWA010000184.1:0-9337 GCA_964502265.1 uncultured Myxococcaceae bacterium
GACGTTGCGAGTGCCCGCGAAGACGTTGCGAGTGTCGACCAGGACGTGGTGAGCCCTGAGGTCGTCGCCGAGCCCGTGGTGGAGCCCGAGCCGGAGGTGGATCCTGCCACCGAGCCCGCGACGCCGGCAGCAGCGGTGACGGTGGACGTCCCGGTCGCGCCGGTGGAGGTGGTGGAGGCCGTTGCCGCCGAAGCCCCGGTGGAGACGGGCATCATCCACATCCCGACGCCGGCGCCGCCTCGTCCCGCCCCTCCGCCCTCGCAGCGGACGCGGCCCCTGGAGCTGCCGGCGGACACCGAGTTCAACGGGGAGCTGCTGCGGCAGATCCGGAAGAACCGGAACCTGACCCTGCACCAGGTGGCGGACCGGACGAAGATCGGGACGAGGCACCTGGAGAACGTGGAGGCGGACCGCTACGACGCGCTGCCGCCGACGGTGTACCTGCGCGGCATCCTGATGAGCCTCGCGCGCGAGCTGGGCGTGGACCCGGTGCGGGTCTCGAAGAGCTACCTGGATCTCGTCGACCGCGCGAGGACCCGGTTGAAGTAGCCCCGGCCGTGGGCCAGACTCGCCGCCAATGACCGAGGAAGAGAAGGCCAAGGCCCATCGACTCGCCCGAGCGATCGCGTCCGACATCTCGCTCTACAACGAGCAGAAGATCGTGAAGGGCATCGAGCAGGACAACCTGTTCGAGGTCCTCAAGGAGGAGATCGAAGAGGGCAGGGAGCTCTACCGGAGCCGGGTGAGCCCGGAGCTGTACCGGAGCACCAACTTCTTCGACCGCGCCGTGGTGGACATCGTGGTGCGGTCCAAGGCGCACATCCGCTCGAAGATTTGGTAGCGCCCGCACCGCTCCGGCACACCGTTCCCCCCGAGGCGAAGGGCGAGCGTGCCGACCAGCACCTCGCCGTCGCGTTCCCCGACCTGTCCCGCTCTCGCCTGCGCGCGCTGATCGAGGACGGCTTCGTCACGCTCGATGGCCGCCCCTTCGAGAAGGCCGCGGCGCGTCTTCGCGGAGGAGAGACCTTCGAGATCGCGCTCCCTGCGCCCGCGCCCGCCGAGCCCATCGCGCAGGATCTCCCGCTCACGCTGCTCCACGAGGACGCGCACCTGGTGGTGCTCGACAAGGCGCCGGGGATGGTCGTGCACCCGGCGGCGGGACACGCGGACGGGACGCTGGTGAACGCGCTGCTGCACCGGGTGACGGACCTCGGCGGCATCGGCGGGACGCTGCGGCCGGGGCTGGTGCACCGGCTCGACAAGGACACCTCGGGCGTGATGGTGGTGGCGAAGACCGAGCCTGCGCTCACCGCGCTGCAGGCCGGCTTCAAGGGCCGTCAGGTGGACAAGACGTACCTGGCCATCGTCCACGGCCAGCCGAAGACCGACGAGGGCGTGATCGAGACGCTCTACGGACGCCATCCCGTCCACCGCAAGCGCTTCACCGGGAAGGTGAGGGAGGGCAAGCCCGCGCGCACCGGCTGGCGGGTGCTGGAGCGCTTCCCTGAACCCGGAACGTCATCGGGCGCATCCAACGGCGCCGCGCTGGTGGAGGTCTCACTCTTCACCGGCCGCACCCACCAGGTCCGCGTCCACCTCTCCGAGAGCGGCCATCCACTCCTGTGCGACGAGCTCTACGGCGGCGCGCGGAAGGTGAAGGGCCGGGTGGCCGAAGCGCAGGCCGCGCTGGGGCGGCAGGCGCTGCACGCGTGGAAGCTCGCGTTCGATCATCCGGTGAGCGGCGAGCGGCTCGCGTTCGAGGCGCCGATCCCCGCCGACTTCTCGCGCGCGCTGGCGGTGCTGCGAGGCGGGTGACGGGAGGAGACGTTCTCAGCGTCCCCGGCCGGTGCGGCGATGGCTTCCGCCTGGCGTCATGTAGCCATGGGTGGAGGGCGTGCGGCCGCCGGTGGCGTAGCCAGCGATCTGGATCGAAGAGGGATCCCAGGGATCGAGTTGCAGGACGATCCACCTCCCGCCCGCCAGAACCGGACTCACGCTCCGGAGGTCCGGGGTGAGGGCGCACTCGAACTGCGTCGTCCCATCCACTGCGGAGACGTCGACCAGCGCGAGCGGCGATGTGTGCGCGAAGAGGATGGACTGCTGCGCGGTGAAGGTCGGCGCGAGCACGTCGGACTGCCTCCTGCCCTCGAAGCTGCGGCTCCAGATCGTCGCCCCGGTCGCGAGGTCGAAGGCATCGAGCTGCGTGGGCGTGAAGGGCCAGGTGGTGTCGAGCGCGCACTCCGCGTAGGTCGGCCTCCGCTTGCCCACGATGAACCCGCGGGTCCCCACGAAGAGCGGGACGCCGGGCATCTCCAGCTCGTAGAGCGGCTCCCCGTCGAGGTCCGTGACGTACGTGTACGCCTGTCGGCAGAACTGGTCGGGGGTGCCCCATGCGGTGCGGGTGCCGTGCGACGACAGGGGGCGAGCCACCTGGCTCCGGCGGGACCACGCGACCGTCCCGTCGAGCCGCACCGCGGCGCTCGCGAGTCCGCCCGGAAACCCAACCTGCACGTGAAGCCTGTCGAGTCCGTCCACCGCCGCTCCCCCAAAGGTCATCAAGTCCCCGCCGGCGGCCCGGGAGACGGCGAGCACCGCGCCGTCGATCCCACGGATGCGCACGAGCCACGCTCCATCTCTTTCGACCCCCACTGCCGTCCCGGTCCGCCTGTACGACTCCACGACCGCGACGATCTCGCCCCCGGAGGTCTCTGCCATCGGGGAGACAGCCACGTGCGAGAGAACGTGTCCCTCGCTCTGCAGCGCGGTCGCGACCTCGGCCTCCAGGTCCACCATCCAGAGCCGGCGCCCGTCCGTGCTGCTGAAGCCGATGAGCTGATGCGGGACCTGGGTGGCGACGAGCGCGTCCTTCGCCGCCATCCGGATGGTGAGGACGTCGCTCGCATAGGTCGTGGGGGCTCTCGAGTGCTCCACGCGGAAGCGGACCCGCCCCGACGGCGTCAACGAGGTGAGGAAGCTCCTCTCGGTCAGTCTCTCGTGCTCCGTGAAGTAGACGTTGCCCGCGTCATCGGCGACGCCGCCCCAGGAGAAGTGCTCGATGCCCGGCGGGCGCGCGTACGTCCACTCCGGTTCGAGCGTGACGGGCGGCGGGCGCACGCACTGCTGTTCCACGCAGATGCCGGATGCCTGACAGGGCGAGGGCGCGCCGCACGCTGCGCCATCCGGCACGGGCCCCTCGACGCATTGGCCCGCGAGGCACACGTCCGCGACTGCGCACCCCGCACGGCCGCAGATCGTTCCGTCCGCCACGTCCATCTCGCGGCAGCCGCCGTCCTCGTCGCAGAACGCCGCACGGCAGGGGGAGGAGGGTTCGCCGCACACCACCGGTGTGTGCACGCAGCCTTCGCTCGGGCTGCAGGCGTCCACCGTGCACTGCAGCCCGTCGTCACAGGAGCGCGCCTGGCCGACGCACGCACCGCTTCGGCAGGTCCCACCGATGATGCAGGCGTTCGCGCACGGCATGCCGTCAGGGCCGGGTGTGAGAACGCAGCGGCCCGCCTCGGGATCGAAGCGTTCGGAGCCACAATCGGTTGCGGCGGCGCACTGCAGTGGCGCGAGGGCGACGGCTCGCAGCGGAACGGGCACCTCGCCCTCGCCGGTGGAGACGATGAGTTCGCCGGACAGAGGGCCCGCCGCCTCGGCGATGAGCTGGAGCCGGACGTGGCGCGTCTGCGCGGCCTCGAGCACGAACTCCGAGTCGTCGGGGGCGACGCGGAACGGCGGCTCGACCGAGAGGCGGATCGACGCGGCCGCGCGGCTGGTGCTGCGGATCTCGAGGAGCTTGAACGAGGGATGGCCTACCCACACTTCGCCGAAGTCCACGGCCTCCGGCGTCAGGTGCACCCCTGCAAGCACGGACACCGGATGCTGCCCGTGGCAAGCCGTTAGCGCCGCGACGACAAGGAGGAGGAGTCCGCGTGGCGTCCGCATCGGCCGCAGCTCGGCATGACTGCGCGGCGGCGCAAGGGCTCGAAGCAGGCGACGGCCGGACGATGTCCGGCGGGCGTCACATCCGGCGACCACGTGTCAATCGTCCAGCCCCTTCCTTCCCCGGAACCTCCGGCGGAGGAACCTGCGCGCGTGGCCTTCGGCGATAAGGCGCTGAGCCTTCTTCACGGTCTTCTGCGCGTCCTCCAGCGTGGTCTCCCCGGCCAGCAGCTCTCGCGCGAGCACGCACTGGTACGTCGCGCAGCTCGCAGGGCGCGACTGGTAGATCCGGCAATCCCGCCCCTCCAGCGCGGCGCATCGCTGCTTGAGGATCATCAGGCCGCTCGGCTGCGTTCGAAGCGGGATACCCAGCTCGGCGAGGCGGTCCTCCTCCCCGGGCTCGAGGGTCACGTGGGTGAACAGGCTTCCGTCGCAACACAGCCCGCAGCTCCGGCAGAGGGTGGTCAGCGGGTCTTCGTCTGGCGGCGAGGTATCCAAGGCCCCTCACACCTAGCCACGCCCGCCTCTTTGCGCACGGGCCGGGCAGGGGGCCAGGAGGGCAGCCAGCCCTACAACCCGCCCAGCGTCATCGACCTCTGCCGGCGGGTCATCACCTTCACCGGCTGGATGGCCATCACCTTCATGAACACCGAGAGCAGCTCGGGATCGAACTTGTGGCGCAGCTCGGTCCACATCAGCATCAGCGCGATCTCCGGCCCGTAGGCGTCGCGGAACGGCCGCTTCGAGGTGAGCGCGTCGTAGGTGTCGCAGATGGCGATCAGCTTCGCGTAGAGCCCGAGGTTGCTCTTCGGGATGATCATCTGGATGTTGCCGCGCGCGTCGCGGACCGGCGTTCCGAACTCGACCTTGTGCTCGATGGTGGTGACCACCCGCATCAGCGTGGAGCGGGTGATGGCCTTCTCCATCAGGATGTTGCGCACGGTGATCAGGGGCATCCGGGCCACCTGCGCCCGCTCCTCCGGCGAGAGCGCGCCCTTCTTCGCGGTGAACCCGTCCGGCGCCTGCGCCATCCCCGCGTCGTGGAAGAGGGCGATGTAGCCCAGGTCCCGGAGCTGCGGCTTGGTGAGCCCCAGCTCGGCGCCGAAGACGATGGCCATCAGGCACACGTTCACCTGGTGGAACACGAGGTAGTCCGCCTCGCGCTTGAGCGTGGTCATCCCGAGGAAGTGGGTGCGCTGGTCGTAGCTGATGTCCACGAAGTCCTGGATGATCCGCAGCGCCTTCAACGTGGAGATCGGCTTCCCCACCCGCACCGACTCCATGTACCGGGTCAGGTAGAACACCGCGCGCGCGTACACGGTCATCGCGTACTTCTTGCGGTCGACCTTCTGATCGTCCGGGTTGTCCAGCTCCTCGTTGTCGAGCTTCTCCTTCAGCTTCGAGTACTTCGCGACCTTCATCGCGAGCAGCTTCCGCCCGCCGATGCCGTCCTCCTCGGCGGGCGCGTGCTGCTCGCGCGCGAAGATCCAGATGAAGTTCTCCAGCTCCTTCACCGAGACCGGGCGGGTGAGGGTGAAGCCGCCCACGTCCTTGGATCGCAGCTCGGTGACGAGGACGCGCACGTTCTCCAGCGCGTTGAGGTCCACCTTCACCAGCATGTTGTTCAGGTAGAAGGAGGCCTTCACCGTCATCAGCTCGAAGCGGCCCTCCCGCTGGATGACGGCGTTGATGTTCTCGGCCAGCGCGGCCAGCGGCTTGTGGAACACCGCGTTGTCCGGGTCGTACATCTTCACCGAGCGCACCAGCATGTAGAGCCCGGAGACGGTGTTCCGCGCGAGGTGCTGCAGCTTCTCCGAGTGCGCCCGCCCGAAGTCCTGCGCGTCCTCGCCATCGCCCTGGGTGATCCGGATCGCGTCCGCCATGGCTCATTGCCCTCCGTCGGTCGCCGGCGCGTCGCCGAACAGCGCCTTCTTGGTCAGGTAGATCCCCTTGCGCGCGGCCACCAGGACCTCGGTGGGCTGGGTCTTGTCGTCCACCACCACCTGCAGCGCCTTCATCGCGGCGATGGTCTGCGCGCCGGTGAGCCCGGCCACCGCGAGCAGCTTCTCCTCCAGCACCCGCCGCTTGTTCAGGAAGGTGGCCTTCTGCCCGAGCATCTGCAGGAAGAGGGCGACCGCCCCCGGCTGCCCGGTCGCGCCGAGCGCCGCGTAGAACGCCGCCTTCTCGTCGTCCTTCTTCCGGTCGAACGCCGGCTCCTTCACCGCGCGGGTGAGGTCCAGGTACGACTTCTCCGGCTCCAGCTCCGCCAACAGCCGCGCCGCCAGCATCCGCACCTGCGGCACCCCGTCGTTGAGCAGTGCGGCGATGAGCCGGCGCCCCTCCACCGTGCGGCCCTTCGCGATCACCGACATCGCGTCGAGCCTCACCGCGAGGTTCTTGTGCTGCAGCACCTGGGCGAACATCTTCACCCGGTCCGGGTGCGCGCCCTTCTCGAGGATGTAGACCATGTCGCGCACGGTCTGCGGGCGCTCGGACTCGAGCCGGTGGACGAAGGGCTCGGTGATCTCGCGCACGTGCTCGGCGAGGACGTCGCAGAGGAGCTGGCGGTTCTCCTGCAGCTCGATGGTCTCGAGGATGGAGAGCATCGTGGGCACCGCGAGCCCCTCCACCGCCTGCAGGTAGCGCACGAGGTCCGCCGCGTTCTTCGGCCGGCTGCTGCGCAGGATGTCCCCCAGCCGCGAGAGGCGCTGCTCCTCGCCCATCCGGCTGATGAAGGACATCTTCAGGCGGCCCACCGTCTCGTTCGCCGGATCGCGCTGCTCGAGCGCGCGCAGCTTGAGCACGATGTTGTTGATGGTGGCGAAGTCCTCCTGCAGCAGCATCGCGTCGAGGAGCTGCGCGAACATCGCCTCCAGCACCCCGGCGTCGTCCACCCCCGCTTCGACCACCTGGAACACCGCGCTCACCAGCTTGGGGAACAGCCGCGAGTGCTCCTCCTCGGCGAGCTCGCGCTGGACCTTCGCCTTGAGCGCGTCCGACGCCGGCGCGCCCGCGACCACCACGCCGCGCAGCGTGTCCACCTCGTCCAGCTTGCCGTCGAGGTCCTCGGTGCTCACCCGCGCGAAGCGGAGGAAGTCGTCCGAGTGCGTGCGCAGGCGGTTGTAGAGATAGCCCACGATCTTGTCGACCTCGACCGCCACCTCCTCCTCGGAGAGGTCGTCCATCTGGAAGCCCTCGACCACCACGTACTCGAGGTGCGCCAGCGAGGCCTTCCACAACTGCGCCAGCACGTCCTCGCCGCGCTCGTTGTCGCTCACCGCGATCAGCGTCAGCGTGACCAGCTCCTCCACCTCCAGCCCGGGCCGGAAGATGAGCTGGCGGATCCCGTCCTTGTAGAACTTGTAGGGGAGGGGGTTGTCCTCGTTGAAGAGCGGCTGTCCGTAGAGCTGCAGGTTCTGCGGATCGATCTTCAGCGAGAGCGCGCCGTGCTTCTGCGTGTACGCGGCGATCGCCTCGTGCGCCCGGGAGAGGAACTCGCCGTACTTGCCGTCGGCGTGGCGGTACATGCCGATCTGCTTGATCCCCTTCACCAGGTGGAAGGCGAACGCGCGCGCCATCTCCACCCGATCGCGCTTCTCCGGATCGGCCATGGGATCCGGCGCGGCTCCGCCCGGTTCCAAAGCTCCGCCCGCAGCCTTCTGCAGCGCCTGTCCGTGTGCCATCGCCGCGGAAGTGTACGCCAGACCCCGCCTTCCCACAGGGAGGGGATCCGCCTACACCGACCGCCCGGCGAGCAACCTAGAAGCGCACGCTCACGCCGAGGCTGGCATGCAGGAGGTTCAGCACGTCGGAGCGGGGGACGGAGAGCAGCGAGCTGACGTAGGGCACGTCTTCGCGGTCGAATGAATCCCAGCGGCAGGTGGAGCGCCCGCCCGTCGTCGTCCGGGCCGAGCCCCGGGGCGGAAGGACGGACCATCCCCCGTAGCTGGCGTAGCGCGGGTCGACGTCACCGCGGGTGCAGCCGTTCGCGCTGTCGATGCGGGTCGAGTAGACGAAGTTCCGCACCTCGGCGCGAAGGGACACCCGGTCGGAGAGGCCGGCGGTGACGCCCACCGCGGCCTGCGCGAGCAACCGGTTCCCCGTGTCGACGTAGAGGGTGCCGCGCTCGGGATGGTGGCGGAGGGTTTGGCGGGTGGAGGCGGTGCCCGCGCCCACCGCGAGGAACCCGGTGTAGGCCAGGGACGATCCGCCGACGAAGAGCGTGCCGCGGACGGGGCTTACATGCGGGAGAACTCGAAGGTGTGCGAGTGCCCGTCTTCGACCGAGGTGGTCACCGTCACCGTGCCGCCGGCGGCGATCTCGTCCAGCTCCAGCTCGCTCAACTCCACGTTGTGCGTGTGCCCCAGCGCCTCCGAGGTGTCGCGGCTCACGCCCGAGGCCGGCGTGTCGTTCAGCTCCTCCGCCTGGACGATCAAGGTGTGCGTGTGCCCGTTCACGTTGGTCGAGGTGAAGGTGAACGATTGCGGCCCGGTCCCCGCGTCGCCGTTGCCGGCGTCTCCCGAGCCTGCATCCGACCCGCCATCTGCCTGACCTGCGTCCGGCGCTCCGGTCCCCGCATCCCGGCCGCCGTCGTCGCCCGAGCTGCACCCGAAGAGCACCCGCGAGGCGGGCAGGGTGAGCAGCAGCGCTCCCAGCCTCACCAGCACCACGCGACGTTGGAGCTGCGCCATCCGACCTCCTCGCCCGAAAGCAGGCTCGAAAGGCCCAAGGCTCACCTGCAGCGCGCGACGGCGACATCACCCGGAGGTGCCGCCGCCCCGAAGGCGCACAGGTCAGCGGACGCTGGCAGGGACCAGCAAGGTGCCGCTCGGACGGGCGCGGCCATCCTCGGCGTGGTGCTGAGGTTCGCCCTCGTTCACCGGCAGGGGCTCGGGCTGGGCGGGCAGGCCACGCTTGAGGCGATCGTCCATCAGCACGCGGCCCACCATCTCCGGATCCGGGCCGATGAAGAAGAACGCGATCGGCGGGCCCAGCGCGGCCGCGACGAGGAAGACCATGTAGAAGAGCGCCTTCTTGACGTCCCAGCCGGCGCGCTCCTTGAGCACGTCCACGGTGACGTCCAGCAGCGAGTCGTTCTCGGTCACCCGCAGGCTGCTCCCGATCGGCAGGTCCACGTAGCGGCGGCCGCCTTCGGAGAGCACCGCGCCCTCGGGCAGAGGCTCGTACTGGCCCTTCGCGCCGGCGCGCGGACGCTGCAGGGTCGCGCCCGGGGGCGGAAAGAACCGCACCGCGTTCCCGCGCCACTCGGCGATCGGGTAGCTCTCGGCGCCGTTCTCGAGCTGGAAGCCGAAGAGGGGATAGGTCGCCTGCTCGTCTACTCCGGCGACGACGGTGCCGTCCTTGCGGGAGTAGCTGCGGGCCTCGGTTCTCA
>CAZCWA010000185.1:0-9259 GCA_964502265.1 uncultured Myxococcaceae bacterium
CGCAGCGGTGGTGCCATCCCACGACCACAACTCCCTGCCATGCACGCCGTCGTCGGCGAAGAACAGCACCTTGTTGTGAAGCCCCACGGAGCGCGAGGGACCGCTGCTTGCCGCCCCGGGATTGATGTCGGTCAGGCGGATGGTGCCGGCCACCGTCCCATCGCTTTCCCAAAGCTCCGAGCCAAAGGCGTCGTGCGCCGAAAAGTAGAGCTTGCCGTTGATCGCGGAGTAGCTGCCCGTGGGCTGCGCAAGCAGGCTCTGGGCCGGTCCGGTGGGCCCCATCACCATCAGATGGTTGGTGTTGGTGTTCGGGTCCCAGCCCTGGAAGAACACCAGATCGTTCACTGCGACCATCTCTTCCACGGCACGAATGTCCTCGATCTTCTCCGGCCCGCCGCCAGAAACCACGCGCCATGCAGTGAGCGCGCCCGCCCCAGCCTCGGCCGCGATCATACCGAGGAACGTCTCTGCCGGCGCCAGCACCATGAAGGACGAGCTCGCGGCGCCACCTGAAAGGTCCGCCACCATCGTGGTTCCCGCCGAGGTCCCATCCGTGCGCCACAACTCGGTACCGGAGGCAGCCGTGGTCGCCGTGAAGTAGGCCTCCTGGCCAACCTCGGCGAAGAGCCTCGGATCCGAGGCCGGGCCCATGGGGTTGATGTCCTTCAAGAGCGTCCGGTCTCCCACGAGGGCCTTTCGCTGCGTGGCTGCCTGCTCGTCCTGCGCGTCCATGTCGCTGGTGCAGGCGCTGACCATCATCGTCAGCACCACCAGCGACGCCATCAGTTCTTTCCTCCTTTGCGCTCCCCTCCCTTGGGGCACCCGGCTCGCGCCGTGCGAACCGCGGCCAGACCTTGGACCAGAACGATTCCGATCTCCAAGCAAAACCTGCAGGCCACTCTCGCCGACGCAGCGCGTCTTTACTTCCCTCCGGTTCTTAATCCCGTTGTCTGCTCTCACATGACCTGTCTCGTATTGCCGGAACTCAGACGGCGGCTTCACTCTGGACTCGGGCGTTGCGGTCCGGAAGATGGCGCCTCTTTCCGCCTCTTCCTCACCGGAGCCCCCTGATGTCCCCCTTCCCGCCGGCGGTCCTCTCCCGGCTCTGGTGTCCGCTCTGCCGTTCCGCGCTCGCCGTGGAGGCCGGAGCGGTCCGGTGCGAGGGCGGCCACGCGTTCGACCTCGCGCGGCAGGGGTATCTGCACCTGCTTCCCGGTGGCGCGGGCGGAAAGCGTCCGGACACGCCGCAGATGGTGGAGGCGAGGGTGCGGTTCCTCGGCGCGGGCCACTTCTCTCCGTTGTCCGGGCGGTTGGCCCAGTGGGTCGCACGAGCACACGCGCAGCCCGAGGCGGTGCTGGAGGTGGGCGCGGGGACCGGGGCCTATCTCGCGCGGGCGGTGGAGGTTGCGGGTGCGCACACGCACGGCATCGCGATCGATCTCTCCAAAGCGGCGCTGAAGCGTGCGGCTCGAAGTCACGAGCGGGTGGGCGCGGTGCTGGCGGACGTGGAACGCGGGCTGCCCCTTCGAACTGGGTCGGTGGACGTGGTGATGAGCGTCTTCGCGCCGAGGCCTGCCCAGGAGATCCACCGCGTCCTCGCACCGGGCGGCGTCCTCCTCGTCGCGGCAGCAGAGGAGGGTCACCTGGCGGAGGTCCGCGAGCCGCTGGAGATGCTGGGCGTGGATCCCACCAAGCGCGAGCGGCTGCAGGCGAGGCTCGGCGACCTTTTCGAGCTCGAAGAGGAGGACCTGCTCGAGGTCCCGCTTCAGCTCACCCGCGCGGACGCACTCTCCTTCGCCCTCATGGGCCCGAGCGCCTTCCACTTCAGCGCCGAAGAGCTGGCCCAGCGTGTCACCTCGCTCCCCGAGCTCATCCCCACCCGCGCCCGCTTCCGGCTCTTGCGCTTCCGTTCGCGCGCCCCGTGACCTTGCACCCGGACCGAGCTTCCCATTAAGCGCCTGGGGATGAGGCTCCGCTCGCCCGCCCTCCTCCTCACGCTGCTCACGTTGTCGGCCCTCTCCGGCTGCCGCGATCGCGACGAACCGGAACCCTTCGTCGAGCGATCCACCCGGGTCCCGCACGACGCGCCCGGCCGCGAATTCTGGACGGCGCCGCTGCCCTCCGCGCTCCGCCTCGCCGAGGACGGGACGATGGCGCTGCACCGCTTCCCCGCGCCGCGCAACGCGCTGACCGAGGCGTGGCTTCGGACTGCGCAGGATCGCTCGCGGGACGGCTGGGGCCTCACCAACGGCGTGTTCTTCCCCATCGGCGGCGCGATCGATCCCGGCACCCTGCCCCCCACCGCGGAGGCGTCGCTCTCCCATGAGTCCTCCGTCTACCTGGTGGACATCGATCCCTCCTCGCCCGAGCGCGGCCGCCGCTTCCCGCTGGACGTCTCGTTCCGCGCGGACAAGGGGCTCACGCGCCCCGGGAACCTGCTCGCGCTGATGCCGGTCTTCGGCTTCGTGCGCAGGCCCGGCACGCTCTACGCGGCGGTCGTGACAGGCCGGGTCAAGGACGCGAACGGCGAGCCGCTCGGGCGCAGCGAAGCCTTCCACGCGGCGTTCACCGGCGCAGAAGGACTCGACCCCGCGCAGGCGCGTGCGGCGGAATTCCTGCAGCCCCTGCGCGCGTGGCTGAAGGACGAGGGCCTCGATCCCTCCGAGGTCATCGCCGCCACCGTCTTCCGCACGCTCGATCCCAACGCCGCGCTCTCCCGCCTGGTGACGCTCGCCGAATCCCTCCCCGCGCCCGTCGTGCAGGGCGGCTGGGAAGCGGCGGAGGACTTCGACGACTTCCGCGTGTACCGGGGCACCTGGCGCGTGCCCAACGTGCAGGCCGGCGATCGTCCCGGACACGGCGCGATCCTCTGGGGCGACGACGGCGCGCCCGTCCAGAACGGCTGGCAGCAAGCGCGGCTCATCCTCTCGGTGCCGAAGCGTCCGATGCCCGCGGAGGGCTTCCCGCTGATGATGTACCTGCACGGCTCGGGCGGCGAAGCGTACGAGGGCATCGACCGCGGTCCTTCGAACCAGGACGGTCCACCGCCTCGCCCTGCCGCAGCGCCGGGCACCGGTCCCGCGGCGTACCTGGCGAAGCGAGGCATCGGGCTGCTCGGGTTCGACTTCCCGCTGCACGGCACGCGCAAGACGCCGCCGGACACCAGCGGGCTCGAGTTCTACTCGCTCTTCGGCCGCCTCGAGGACCCGTACAACATCCGCCAGACGCTCGACAACATGACGGTCGCGGTGATGGAGGTGACGTACCTCACGCGGCTCATCGGCAGCATCGAGGTCGGGGACACCGGCGCCCGCTTCAACCCGGCCCGCCTCAGCGCGATGGGCCACTCGATGGGGAGCACGCTCGGGATCATCGCGGCGGGCGTCGATCCGCGGGTGCAGGGCTGGGTCTTCTCCGGCTCGGGCGGGATGCTGGTGGAGGTCGCGCACAGCGCCACCTATCCGGTGCACCTCAAGCCGTACGTGGAGCTGCTGCTCGGGATGCCGGAAGGCCAGACGCTCACCCGGGACGATCCGCTGCTGCACGTCTTCCAGAACCTCTGGGACCACGTGGAGCCGGTCGCCCGGGCGCGCCACGTCGCGCAGGAGCCGCTCGGCGAGCGCGGGCCTCGCCCCTTCCTGATGACCGCCGGCGTGACCGACGGCTACTTCCATCCGCTCGCACAGCAGGCGGTGGCGGTGGCGCTCGGCGGAACCGTGATCGGCCCGACCGTGGAGGAGACGCTTCCGCGCGCGATGGCGCTCGCCGGCCGCGCGCCCATCCCGTACGGCGCGGACGCCACGGTCAATGGCGTGACGGGCGGCGTGGTCCACCACACCTCGCCGTTCGAACTGGGCCACTACATCGTCTTCAACGACCCGGGGCCGCAGTCGCAGTACCTCTGCTTCGTCGAAGGAGTTGGCACGCCCGCGGGCCCGCGTATCGTGGCGCCGCACGATCCGGCCACCGCATGCGACCTCTCTCCCTGATCTCCACCGCGCTCGCGCTGCTGCTCTGCACCGGCTGCTTCAAGCACTCCATCCGAGACGAGCGGAAGCCCCCCGGCACGCCGACCTCCGACGAGTGGAAGCCGTACGTGGTGGCCGGCCTCGCGCCGCTGGGGAAGAGCACCGTCACCACGAACTGCACCGGCGGCATCGCGCTCTTCGAGAGCCGCACCTCCTTCGCCAACGGGCTGGTGGCGCTGCTCACCTTCAACGTCTTCACCCCGATCACCGTGGCCTATGCGTGCGCCGAGGGCGATCAACCCGCCCCGCCACCCGCCGAGCCACCCGCTCCCGAGGAGGACGCGTATGACGTTCCCATCCTCTAGAACCTTGCCCCTCCTCGCGCTGCTCGCGTGCCTGGTCACGACCAGCGGCTGCTTCCACACGCGCGTGGTGAACCGGGACTCCATCCCCGGCGAGTCGCACGAGCAGAAGGGCCGCATCTTCCTCTGGGGCCTGGCCTCTTCCTCGTCGGCGCACGTCGCCGTGGCGGAGAAGTGTCCGGACGGGCTCGCCCGCGCCGAGTCGCTGCGCACCTTCGGAGATGGCCTGCTCGCCGTGGTGACGCTCGGGCTCTACACGCCGGTCACCCTCCGCTACACCTGCGCGAAGGCGGTTGAAACGCAAGCCCCCTGACCGGGCGGCCCGCACGCCCCTCCCCTGCCCGCCCGGCACGCGGGCACCGGAGATGATTCCGCGGCCCCGGTGCGTTGACGGGCGGATGCGCTCCTCACGTCGAATCGCGCCGCTGCTGCTCGCCCTCCTCGTCCCGCTCGCCGCCTGTACGCGGGTGGCCGCTCCCGTGCGCGCGCCGTCGGCCGCAGCCACAGTGGAGCGCGAGCCCACCTCCGAGTGGATGCGCCACGCGGTCATCTACGGCGTGGTCCCTCACCTCTTCGGCCATCCTCCGCTGCGCAGCGTGATCCCCCGCCTCGACGCGCTGGCCGAGCAGCGCGTGGACGCGCTGTGGATCGCGCCCGTCTACGAGACAGACGATCCCTCGCACATCAGCTACGCGGTGACCGACTACCAGAAGGTGCGCGCGGACTACGGCAGCCTCGACGATCTGCGGACGCTGGTCCGGGAGGCGCACGCGCGCGGCCTGCGCGTCATCCTCGACTTCGTGCCCAACCACGTGAGCACCGGCCATCCCGCCTATCAGCACGCGGAAGCGCACGGACCGTCCTCGCCGTACCACGCATGGTTCGTGCGCGACGAGAAGGGCGAGCCCACGCACTACTTCGACTGGGCGCCCTTGAAGAACCTCGACCTCGATCACCCGGACGCCTCCCGCATGGTGATCGACGGCTTCCTCTTCTGGGTGCGCGAGGTGGGCGTGGACGGCTTCCGCGTGGACGCCGCGTGGGGGCCTCGCGATCGCCATCCCCTCTTCTGGAAGCGCCTCGAGGCCGCGCTGGAGGCGGAGCGCCCGGACCTCTTCCTCCTCGCCGAGGCCAGCGCGCGCGATCCCTTCTACGTGCAGCACGGCTTCGACGCGGCCTACGACTGGACCGATTCCCTCGGCGAGTGGGCGTGGAAGTACGCGTTCGAGGATCTCTCCCAGATTGGCCCGAGGCTCACCGCCGCACTGGAGACCTCGCCCACGCCGCCGCACCAGGTGGCCCGCTTCCTCAACAACAACGACACCGGCGAGCGCTTCATCACCCGCCACGGCCCGGAGCTGACGCGGGTGGCCGCCACGCTGATGCACCTGCTGCCCGGGATCCCCATGCTCTTCACCGGCGACGAGGTCGGCGCCGAGTACGAGCCCTACGACGATCCACCGCCGCTCGACTTCGCCGATCCGCACGGCCTGCGCGCGCACTACACGAAGCTGGCCGAGCTGCGCGACACCGTCCCCGCCTTCCGCCACGGCGACTACGTCCCGCTGCCCGTGCTGGACCATCCGTCCGCGTTCGCGTTCCTGCGGCAGACCGCGCGCTCAAACGAACGAGGTTCACAGGCCCTTGTGGTGCTGAACTTCGGCAGCGAGCGGGCGACGTTGAAGCTCGCCCTCCCCGCCGCCTCGCTGCCGCTGCTCGAAGGCCCGGTGGAGGACGCGCTGGGCGGTCCTTCGCCGGAGGTGCGCATCGTCTCGCCCGGCCTCGCGGAGATCACCCTCCCCGCGAAGCACGGGGTGGCGCTGGTGCCCGCTACTTCTGCTCCACGACCTGCGCGGTGATCGACAGCTTCACGTTGTGCCCCACGAGCACGCCCCCCTTCTCCAGCGCGGCGTTCCAGGTGAGCCCGAAGTCCCGCCGGTCGATCTCTCCCTCCGCGGCGAAGCCCATCCGCTGGTTGCCCCACGGGTCCTGACCGCGGCCCTCCTCGGTGACGTCGAGGGTGACCTCCTTCGTGTGCTCGCGGATGGTGAGGTCCCCGATGACGCGCAGCTTCTCGCCGCCCAGGTGCTCCACCTTCTTCGACTTGAAGGTGAGGTGCGGGTGCTTCTCCACGTCGAAGAAGTCCGCCGAGCGCAGGTGCTTGTCGCGGTCCTCTGCGCGGGTGTCGATGCTCGAGGCGTCGATCATCGCGTCGATCTCCAGCCCGTCGTAGCCGCCCGAGTCCGGCAGCTTCACCGTCCCGTCCACCTTGCCGAAGCGGCCCTTCACCGTGCTGAACATCATGTGCTTCACCGCGAACTCCACCATCGAGTGCGTGGGATCCAGCTTCCAGGTGCTCATCGTCTTCCTCCCGGGTTAGGCCGGCGACCTTAGCCACGGGGCCGCGGCCGCTCGCCTGCCCTGCCCGCTTATCGTCGGCAACCGTGCACGATGCGGTTAGGGTGCCGCCCCATGCAAAAGCGCATCCCGAGAACGATGAAGCCCATGCGTCAGGCGCTGCTCGCGGGCGGTACCGCTGCGGCGCTCCTCTCCACCGCCTGTGCCACCACGCCGAAGGAGCCCCCCGCCGTGACGGAGACCTCGAAAGCCGAAGCCGCCGCGCCCGCGCCCGAGGAGACCAAGACCTCCAATCCGATGCTCGCCCGCTGGGCCGGTCCCCACGGCGGCGTGCCCGCGTTCGACCAGGTGAAGGTCGAGGACTTCGTCCCCGCGCTCACCGCGGCGATGGACGAGTACCGCGCCGAGATCGCCGCCATCGCCAACAACGCGGAGGCCCCCACCTTCGCCAACACCATCGAGGCGATGGAGCGCGCCGGCCGCACCTACTCGAACGTGCGCACCTACTACGGCGTGTGGTCCTCGGCGATGAACAGCCCCGAGTTCCGCGCGGTGGAGCAGGAGATGGCGCCGAAGATGGCCGCCTTCGCCGACGAGATCACCCAGAACGCCGCGCTCTTCGCCCGCATCGAGGCCGTCTACAACGGCGAGGAGAAGGCGCAGCTTTCGCCCGAGCAGCAGCGGCTCGCGTGGCTGTACCACAACAACTTCGTGCGGGCCGGCGCGAAGCTGGACGCGGAGAAGAAGGCGCGCATGGCCGCGATCAACCAGCGGCTGGCCACGCTCTTCACCACCTTCAGCCAGAACGTCCTCTCCGACGAGGAGAACCACATGGTGGTGCTCGAGTCGGAGGCGGACCTCGCGGGCCTGTCTCCCTCGATCGTGGCGGCGGCGGCCTCGGCGGCGAAGGCCAAGGGCCACGAGGGCAAGTGGGTCATCAGCAACACGCGCTCGGCGATGGAGCCCTTCCTCACCGACTCCACCCGGCGCGACCTGCGCGAGAAGGTGTGGCGCAACTACATCATGCGCGGTGACAACAACGACGCGCGCGACACCAAGGCGATCATCACCGAGGTGCTGAAGCTCCGCGTCGAGCGCGCGAAGCTGCTCGGCTACGAGACGCACGCCCACTGGCGCCTCGAGAACACGATGGCCGGCACCCCCGAGCGCGCGATGCAGCTCATGGAGGCGGTGTGGCCCGCCGCGGTGGCGCGGGTGAAGGAGGAGGTCGCCGACATGCAGGCGATCGCCGACAAGGAGCTCGGCAAGGGCAAGCTCACCATCGAGCCGTGGGACTACCGCTTCTACGCGGAGAAGGTCCGCAAGGCGAAGTACGACCTCGATCAGAACGAGGTGAAGCCCTACATGGAGCTGGAGAAGCTCCGCGAGGGCATGTTCTGGGTGGGCGGCGAGCTCTTCAACTTCACCTTCGCCCAGGTGAACGACGTGCCCGTCTACCACCCGGACGTCCGCGTCTGGGAGGTGAAGGACAAGACCTCCGGCAAGCACGTGGGCCTCTTCTACTTCGACCCGTACGCGCGGCAGGGCAAGCGGTCCGGCGCGTGGATGAACTCGTACCGGCGCCAGGAGCGCTTCGACGGCGAGGTCACCACCATCGTCTCCAACAACTCCAACTTCATGAAGGGCAAGCCGGGCGAGCCGGTGCTCATCTCCTGGGAGGACGCGTCCACGCTCTTCCACGAGTTCGGCCACGCGCTGCACGGCCTCGCGTCCGACGTGAGCTACCCGTCCCTGTCCGGGACGCTGGTGGCGAGGGACTTCGTGGAGTTCCCCTCGCAGCTCCTCGAGCACTGGCTGGAGACGCCGGAGGTGCTCTCGCAGTACGCGCGCCACCACCAGACCGGTGAGCCCATCCCCGAAGCGCTGGTGGCCAAGATCCGCAAGGCCTCCACCTTCAACCAGGGCTTCGCCACCGTGGAGTACCTCTCCTCGGCGCTGGTGGACATGAAGCTGCACCTCGCCGGCGACAAGACGATCGACCCCGCCGCCTTCGAGCGCGAGACGCTCGCGGCCCTGGGCATGCCGAAGCAGATCGTGATGCGCCACCGCACGCCGCAGTTCAGCCACGTGTTCTCGTCGGACAGCTACTCGGCCGGGTACTACTCGTACCTCTGGTCGGACACGCTCACCGCGGACGCCTTCGAGGCCTTCACCGAGGCCTCCGGCCCCTACGACACCACCGTCGCCGGCCGCCTGCGCCAGCACATCTTCAGCACCGGCAACACGGTCGATCCCGCGGACAGCTACAAGGCCTTCCGCGGCCGCGAGGCAGGGATCGACGCGCTGATGCGCAAGCGCGGCTTCCCCGTCCCCGCCTCGGCGACGACGACGAAGAAGGCCCCCGCCGCGCCGAAGTCCCGCTGACGGGAACACCGACGGGATGAAATGAGAGGGCCGGCGTTCCACCACGGAGCGCCGGCCCTTCGTGTTTCAGAACGCCAGCGCGAAGAGCGGCACGCCCGGCACGCACCGCTCGGCCAGCGCGCGCTCGGTGGGGGTGCTGCGCATGTTGGGACTTCTGCGCGAGGCGTGGTGGAGGGACTGCTGCTC
>CAZCWA010000186.1:0-9240 GCA_964502265.1 uncultured Myxococcaceae bacterium
CGGACGAGGTGAACATCTCCTTCGACCTGCAGCTCGACGACCCGCGGGCGAAGGGGGGCCCGCCGGGTGCCTAGACGCACGACGCAGCTTCGACGTCACGCGCCCGCCACTGCCGGTCCAGACCGGTGGGGCGGGCGCAGTCGTTTGCTCAGAAGGCGAGGCCGCCGTCCTCGTAGCCGTGCCGGCAGTAGCCCTGGTGGCAGATGGGCTTGTCGTGCGGCAGGCAGTCCGCCCAGCTCCGGCAGGTGTGAGGGCAGACCTCTTCGCCGAAGGCCACGAGGGCCTGGCGCGCCTCGACCGCCTTGCTCGCGAGAACCGAAGCGGGGCACACGTCGTAGCAGGGCAGCTTCCGCTCGACGAAGGCGCAGTCCGCATCGACGTCGCAGGGGCCGCGGTGAGCATCGACCAGCGACTCGACGTGCTGCGCCACCCGGTTCCGGTCCGTGTTGCAGTTGCCAGTCAGGAACGACGCGTCAGGTTCGCCGCCCGCATCCGGCGTTCCGCCATCCGCTATGGAGGAGTTGCCGCCGCAGGCTGCAACAGCGATTGCCACACAAGACATCATCAGCAGGAACACGCGAGGTCTGGACATCCCTGCATCTTGTCCGCACTGGAAAAAAAAGGAATCCGCTCGCGGCGACTTCTGCGCCCGGAGCGGATTCCCGAACTGGCGGCGGCGCGCCTTCTCCCGACTCAGCCCATCCGCTTGGCGATGAGCGCGTTGGCGGCCTCGGGGTTCGCCTTGCACTCGAGCAGCGCCTGGAGGATCAGCGGGGCCACGATCGTCGCGTCGGACTCGATCACGAACATCGGGGTCTCGGCGGTGAGCTTGTCCCAGGTGATCTTCTCGTTCGGCGTGGCGCCCGAGTAGGAGCCGTACGACGTGGTCGAGTCGCTGATCTGGCAGAAGTACGACCAGGGCTTCACGTTCTCCTCGGCGAGGTCGTACTTGATCGACGGGACCACGCAGATGGGGAAGTCACCGGCGATGCCGCCGCCGATCTGGAAGAAGCCCACGCCCTTCTCGCTCGCGGACAGCTCGCGGTAGCGGTCGTAGAAGTCCGCCATGTACTCCACGCCCGACTTGGCCAGCGCCGGGCTGCACTCACCGGTCTTCACGTAGGACGCGAAGATGTTGCCGAAGGTGGAGTCCTCGTAGCCCGGGACCACGATGGGCAGGTTGGCGCGCGCGGCGGCCAGCAGCCAGCAGGCCTCGGCGTCGCCCTCGTACGTCGCGGGATCGATCGCCTGGATCACCTCGTAGAACCACTGGTGCCAGAAGCGGCGCTCGCCCTTCTCGGTGGCGCGCTTCCACATCGGGACGACGATCTGCTCCACCGCGCGGAACGCCTCGTCCTCGGGGATGCTGGTGTCGGTGACCCGGCGCATCCGGTTCTCGAGGATCTGCGTGTCGTCCTGCTTGGTCAGGTACCGGTAGTCCGGGAAGTCCTTGTAGCCGTGGTGGGCGACGAGCCGGAAGAGCGACTCCTCCAGGTTCGCGCCGGTGACCGACATGCCGTGGATGAGCCCGGCCCGGATCGCCGGCGCGAGGCTGATGCCGAGCTGCGCGGACGACATGGCGCCGGCCACCGCCCAGAACATCTTTCCGCCGCCCTCGATGTGGCGCCAGTAGGAGACGAGCGCGTCACGCGTCGAGCGGGCGTTGAAGTTCTTGTAGTGGGTGAGGACGAAATCGAGGACGGGAAGCTGGGTTGCGGGCGTCATGGAAAGCCCCTTCTGCGACTGGTGAGTCGAGCGGGTGGGACGTCTGTCGCGCACGTCGCCACCCGGGCGGCGCCCTACGGTCGTGGACCGGATGATCCACGCCGCCATCGGAGCGCCGAGTGGCTTCGCGTCGTCTAGCCCCGCACGCCGCGTGGCGCAAGGAGCGGATTGCCCCTCCTGACCGGCAGGCAGGCCCGCACGCAAGGCAGGGAACCTTGCGAACATGGCCTGTCGTCGGCCGGGTGCCCAACTTGCGTGGAATGAAGGCGGAACAGCTCACCGAGCCGGTCGCGTACCACGCAGAAGGGCCCGTCTGGTCCAGCCGCTGGGGTGGGCTTCGCTGGGTGGACATGCTCGCGGGCGACGTGCTCTCGCTGTCGGAGGACGGGAAGGTCTCGCGCAAGCACGTGGGCAGCATCGCGGCAGCGATCCGGCCGCGCACGAAGGGTGGGGCGGTGATTGGCGTGGAGCGTGGCTTCGCGCTGGAAGCGCCCGACGGGACGGTGCGTGCGCTGGATGAGCTCTGGGGCGGTGACGCGGTGCGCATGAACGAAGGCGCGTGCGATCCGGAGGGGCGCTTCTATTGCGGCTCGATGGCGTACGACCAGGCGGAGGGCGCGGCCTCGTTGTATCGGTTGTCGGCGGACCTCCGCGTCGAGGTGGTCCTGCGCGGGGTCACCATCTCCAACGGGCTGGACTGGAGCCCGGATGGGGCACGCGCCTACTACAACGACACCGCCACCCACAGCGTCTCGGTGTTCGACTACGACCCGATCCTGGGCCTGACCGCACGCCGCACCTTCGTCCAGATGGGGGAGGACGATCTCCCCGACGGGCTGACCGTGGATTCGGAAGGGGGCGTCTGGGTGGCGCTGGCGAGCGGCGGCGCGGTGCGGCGCTACCGCCCGGACGGCACGCTGGACGGGGTGATCGAGGTGCCTGCGCGCAAGGTGACCGCCTGCACCTTCGGCGGGCCCGGGCTGGACACCCTGTTCATCACCACCTCGCGCGAGGACCTGGCGCCCGGTGAAGACCCGCTCGCCGGCGCCCTCTTCAGGGCAACGCCGGGGGTGACCGGACTGCCCGTTCGCGAGTTCGCCGGCTGAGCGGGGGCTGCTGATCGCAGACGGCTACTCGGTGGTCCGCCCGTCGAAGTGCTCGTGCGAGGCGTCCGCTTCCTTCTTCGTCTTGTGCACCGTCCCGTCGATGTGCTCCGGCGGGCCGTAGATCGTGTAGAGCTTCAGCGGCTTCGAGCCCGTGTTCACCACGTTGTGCAGCGCGCCCGCGGGGACGATCACCGCGAAGTCGTCCTCGACGCGGTTCTTCTTCCCGTCGATGTGGATCTCTCCCTCGCCCTCCTCGATGCGGAAGAACTGGTCCCGGTCGTCGTGCGTCTCCTCGCCGATCTCCTCGCCCGGCTGCAGCGTCATCAGCACGAGCTGCATGTACTTGCCGGTGTAGAGGACCTTCCGGAACAGCTCGTTCTGCACCGTCGCCTTCTCGATGTCGTCGACGTAGCCCTTCTTCGCCATGTGCCCTTCCTCCTTGTTCCAGCCGTAGTGCCGTAGCCGGGCGGCAATATTTCCCACCCGTTCAGGCGAGACAACGCTTCGTGACCGCGTCCGGCATCTGAGGCCGAAACCCGGAGGTGGCGCATGCCCGCGGAGAGTGCGGACCTGATCGAGTTCCTGAAGTCGCTCTAGTCGCCGGCGGGCAGGAGCACCCTCACCGAGGTGCCCTCGCCGGGGGCGGTCTCCACGTCGAGCCTTCCGCCCCACGACTCCACCATGCCCCGGCTGACGAAGAGGCCGAGCCCGGTGCCCACGCCGGGCGGCTTGGTGGTGAAGAAGGGCTGGAAGAGCCGGCCCATGATGTGCGCGGGGATGCCGGGGCCGGTGTCGCGGACGCAGACCAGCACGCCCTCCGGCGTGGCGCTGGCGGAGAGGTGAAGCTCGCGCTCGTCCGTGGGCCGCTCGTCGAGCGCGTCCGCGGCGTTCTGCAGGAGGTTCACGAACACCTGTGACAGCCGCGAGGCGTCCGCGCGCACCCGCAGACCCTCGGGGACGTCCTCCACCACGTGGGTTCCGAAGAACCTGCCGGAGGTGATCTTCAGGGCCAGCCTCAGCGGCGTCTCCAGCTCCACCTCGCGCAGCACTGGCTCGCGGGTGCGGCCGAAGAGGAGGAGATCGCGCAACGACGTTTCGCTGCGCTCGAGCCCGTCCGCCACCACCTCCAATGCCTGGACGATGCGCGCCACCGGCCCCTGGGCCTCGGCGTCCGGCCAGGGGTGCAGCTCCAGCTCGCGCTGGGCGAGCTGCAGGTAGGAACGCGCGTAGCCCAGCGGGTTGTTCAGCTCGTCCACCACCGTCGCGCCGATGCGGCCGAGCACCGAGAGCCCGTCGCTCTGCGCCGCCCGCGCCGCCTCCTGCGTGCGCAGCACCGACTCCACCACCGCGATCAGCTTCTCGCCGGAGATGGGCTTCTGCACCACGCCGTGCGCGTCGATGGCGCGGGCCATGGCGGTGGTCTCGCCGGTGACCGCCACCACCGGGATGTCCGCCATGCGCGGCGACTTGCGCTGCTCGAGGCGGAACTCCCACCCGCTCATCCCCGGCATCATCAGGTCGAGCAGGATGAGGTCCGGCAGCGGATCCGTGTCGAGCAGCGCCAGCCCCTCCTTCCCGCTCCGCGCCTCGCTGATGGCGTAACCGGCGGAGGTGAGGAGTTCGGCCGAGGCCTGACGCTCGGCGTCCGAGTCGTCGATGATCAGGAGATGCGGCGGGGGCGGGACGGTCAAGGCGGGTCTGGGTTTATCCGAAAAGCGACGGTGCGTCGCATCCTCGTTCGGCTTCTGTTGCTCGTTCCGTGCGCGCCCGCGCGGCCACGTCCCTTCCACTCCCCGAGCGGCGCGCGCAGCCCCATCGTTCGCCCGTGCACCCTCGAACGGCGAAGGTCTCGAAGTGGGTCAACGCCCTCAGTGAGAGCCTGTGGTTCGTTCCCACCGCGATCAGTACCTGCGGCGTGGCGCTCGGTGCGGTGCTCCCCCTCGTGGACAGCCGGCTGTTCGGCGACGGGCCGCCGGAAGGGCTGCTCCACCACGTCGTCCCCGGCGCGCCGGCGGCGGAGGCGCTCCTGTCGTCTGCGCTGTCGGGCCTCTCCACCATCCTCGGGGTCGCGTTCTCGCTGACGGTGGTCACGTTGCAGCTCGCGGCCACGCAGTACACCTCGCGGTTGCTGCGCCGGTTCATGGCGGACCGCACCACACGCGCCGTCCTCGGCGTCTACCTGGCGACCATCAGCTACGTCGCGGTGGTGCTGCGGACGGTCGAGCAGCCTTCGCCGGACGGCAGCTCGCCGGGCTTCGTGCCGACGCTCAGCGTCCTGCTCGCGCTGCTCGCGTTCCTCGCCTGCATCGTCCTGCTGGCGATCTTCATCCACCACCTCTCGCGCTCCATCCAGTCGGGCCCGGTCATCGCCACGGTGGGGCGGGACACCATCCACGTGCTGCGCAAGCCGCATCCGGGCGAGCCGCTGTACGCGCCGCCGGACCTGCCGAGGCTCGACGAGGACGAGGACGAGGCCGCGCCGCGGTGCGTGCTCCGCAGCCGGACGCCGGGCTACCTGCAGCTCGTCGACGTGGAGGTGCTGCTCGCGTGTGCCCCGAAGGGCTGCACCGAGATGCGCCTCGAGGCGCGCACCGGCGAGTTCCTCCTGCGCGACTCGCCGCTGCTCTCGATCTGGCCGCCACGGGAGCTCGGCGAGCGGCAGGCGACGCTGCTTCACGATGCCTTCGCGTTCGGCGTGGAGCGGACCGTGCACCAGGACGTGCTCTACGGCGTCCGGCAGCTCGTGGACGTGGCGCTGAAGGCGCTCTCGCCGGCGGTGAACGACGTGCACACCGCGGTGATGGTGGTGAACGAGCTGGCGGCGGTGGCCGACGCGCTGCTGCAGCGCAGCGGTGGCCGCCCCCACGGATGGCGCGCGGTGAAGCGGGACGGGCTCACGCTCTACCTGCCGGACCTGGACCTGAAGACCTACCTCGCCCACGCCTTCGACGAGCTGCCACGGGCGGGAGTGGACCACCCGATCGTGCTCGCGCGGCTGCTGGAGGTCCTCACCGAGCTTACGGGACGGACGGCGGATGCTCCCTCGCGCGCGCTGCTGCAGGAGACGGGGAAGCGGGTGGCCCAGTACATCGATCAGGGCCGCTACGTCCCCAGCGAGCTGCGCCTGCTCCGGAAGATGGAAGGGGCCGCCGCCACCGCGCGGCTGGAGCGCGAGCCGGATCTCACCAACCCGGTCTAACCCCAGACGCCGAAGGACAGGCCGCCCTGTCGCGCGCGCGGCGCTATGTCCACCGCGCCGGTGAGGCCCCAGTCGAAGACGAAGTGGAAGAGGAAGAGGTCGAAGCCGCCGGTCGCGTGAAGGCGCGGCGGCACGCCCTTCACCGGTGACGGCTCGAGCCAGGTTCCTCCGCGCAGCCGCAGCCGGCCGGGGACGGTCACGTGCTCCACCCCGAAGCGAGGGGTGACGAGGAGGTCCTCGCCCATGGGCACCGGCGCCACGTCCTGGGCCATGAAGTGGTGGAGCGCGGCGGCGCCCCTCACCCCGAAGACGACGTCGATCTGCGCGGTCGCCAGAAGTCGGCCCGGCGGGAGCTCGCGTCGGTGGCGGAAGACGTCGCGCGCGAGCTGGTGCGCGGCCACGGTGGCGGTGGGATCGTCGTCGCGCTCACGGGGGACGTTCAGCCCCTCGCGCCCCTTGTCCAGCTTCGCGGCCACGCCGACCGAGAGGGTGGCGGGGAAGACCACCCGCGAGGGTCTGGGCGGCGTGCCCTCCGGCAAGGGGCCGTCGAGCAGGCGCGGCTCCGGCGAGGCGATGGAGAGCGGACGGAAGGTGGCGCCGAGGCGGAACGGTTCGCCGGTGGGCCGCCAGAGCACGTCGAGCCCCACCCCACCCCCGGACCAGCTCCCCACGTGCGGCCGGAGCACGGCGCTGACCGAATGCAGTCCCACCGCGCCCACCAGTTGCCCGTCGAGGAACGAGAGCGCGGCGCTGAGCCCGCCGTGGATGTACTGCCCGTCCACCGGACCATTCTGGGGACATGCGGCGCCGAGGCAGATGGACGCGTTGCGCGCGTAGAGCCCGAAGCCGAAGCGGCGCCACCGCATCCCCGCGCCCAGCAGCAGGTGCCGAGCGCCGTCGCGATCGACCACCCCGTCGTTGTCGAGGTCCCGCCCGCCGCCGAAGGACGAGGAGAGCTGGAGTGCGAAGAAGGCGTCGAAGTCCTTCCCCAGCCAGCGGGAGGGCTGCGCGAACGAGGCATGGTTGGCGGTGAACGCGCCACCGTCCGCCACCGCCACGAAGGCGCCCCCGAGCGAGAGCTGCCGCGCGCTGCCGAGGCCGGACGCGGTGGGCACGTAGAGCCGCTGCGGCGCCTGCCGAGCGTCCGCCCGGAACGGCGCGAGGAGCAGGCCTGTCACCAGCACCAGCCCGGTGAGGGCGCGCACCGACATGACCTACAGCGGCTCGATCACCAGGTTGTCGAAGAAGAGCTGCGCGTCCCAGCTCGAGAAGCCGAGGCGGTCGTTGCCCTTGCCGTGGAGCGGGAACGGGTCGTCGAACTCCATGTACGGCTGCCCGTCGATGAACCACTTGAGCACCGAGCCCCGGCGCTCGATGCGCCACCGGTAGGTGCGGCCGATCTGCACCGGCGTGTGCCGGCCTTCGACGCGCATCCCCGTCTCCGGCCGGAAGACGCCGCTCTGCACGAGGTCCTCGCCCTTCGCCTTCAGGCGGAGCTGCTCGAGCGACGGCCCGTGCTCGTCCTTCCGCGCGATGATCGAGAACCGGTTGTTCCAGCCGCCGTGGATGAAGACGTAGCCGGAGACGTGGTTGAGCCCGTCGCCGAAGAGCTCCACCTTGAGGTCGCCCTCGGGGGACTCGGAGCGCGCGTCGAACTCCACCGCCACGTCGCGCGGCAGCGAGGCCTGCAGCCACAGCGGGTTGTTCTTCACGCCGGGGGAGAGCAGCTCCCCGTTGACCACGCGCCAGTGACCGCCGGTGCTCCAGAAGTCCCGGCTGAGCGTGGAGGGATCCGAGAAGTCGTTCCGGTACGGCAGCTGCGCGGTCACCGGCTGCTGCGGCCGCAGCGCGCGGTGGATGAGCGGCACGTTGAAGAGCAGCACCACCGCGCCGAGGATCGCCCAGCCCTTCGGCGTCAGGCCCGCCGGACGGGTCCAGGTGCCGGTCTGAGAGGAGGGCACCGCGGTCGGGGGAGGGTAGGGCGCCGGCGCGGGCTCGGCAGGGGTCTCGTTCACCAGCTTGGGCTCGGCCATGACGTGAAGGGGCTCTCGGAAGGTCGCGCACTATACAGAAGGGGCCCGATGCGTCGAGTGCAGCGCGCCTGCCCGGCCGCTGGGCGGTGCCGCAGGGTCCCCCCCGGCCGGTCGGAGGATGGGTTGCGTCGTGGGTATTTGCCTACCATACTTTCTGCCATGGAAACGACCATGGATTCCGCCGGACGGATCGTCCTGCCACGCGAGGTACGCAGGCAGGCGGGGCTGCAAGCGGGGGTCACGCTGGAGGCGCGCGTGGAGGACGGCCGCATCGTGCTCGAGCCGCGTGCAGTCCCGGTGAAGTTGATCACGCGGGGACGCTTCACGGTGGCAATGCCCGTGGAGGAGCTCCCGGCGCTGACCGTGGACGAGGTGGAGGAGACGCGCGGGAAGGTCCGGAGCGAGCGGGAACGTGGCGAAGGGTGACCTTCCCTCTGCGGCGCTGGACACCAGCGTGGTGGTGGCCCTGGTCGCCACCTGGCACGAGCACCATTGGGCCACGGTGAGGGGATTGGAGGCCTTGCTGGACGCCGGCCACGCGCTGGTGGTCCCCGGAACGGTGCTCATCGAGAGCTACTCGGTGCTGACCCGGCTCCCCTCGCCGAAGCGCTTGTCGCCCGACGCCGCCCTGAGCGTGCTGCAGGCCAACTTCCGGAACGCTGCCATCCCGAGCCTCGGACGAAATGAAATCTGGGGCGCACTGCGCGATGGCATGGGAGGCGGCGTCTCCGGCGGGCGCATCCACGACTGGATCATCGCCTCCAGCGCAACGAAGGCGAACGCCGGGATCCTCGTGACCTGGAACCTTCGCCACTTCAAGCCGTTCGAGACGGTGGCCCTGAAGGTGGTGACGCCGGAAGACCCCGTGCCGCCCTGACGCAGTTCCGTCAGTCGTCGCTCGGCGAGGCCCCGTACTTCGCCCAGCGCTTCTCCAGCTCCCGCTGCTCCTGGGCGCGCTTCTTCTGGCGGATCTTCTCCAGCCGGATCTTCTCCGCCTCCTCCGGCGAGGGGCGCACGAAGAGCTGGTAGATGGTGCCGGCCACCGCGAAGAAGCCGGCGGCGATCACCACGCCCCACGGCTGCGCTGCCACGGCGGCCACCACCTCGCCCACGCGGTGCAGCGCGGCCAGCGCGCCCAGCACGAGGATCCACGCGCCCACCACCGCGCTCAGCACCG
>CAZCWA010000187.1:0-3428 GCA_964502265.1 uncultured Myxococcaceae bacterium
CGCGCGGCGTAGAGCAGGGCGATGACGAACACCCAGCCGATGGCGCCGGCGAAGACGACCTCGACCACGCCCTCGGACGCGCTGCGCTCCACCGGCGCGGACCCCTGCGAGGCGAAGAAGATGACCGTGCTGACGAGGTTGTTCGCCAGGTGGGCGAAGACCGCCGGCCACAGGCTCCCGGTGCGCCAGAAGAGCCAGCCGAAGAGCAGGCCCAGCTCGGTGCGGGCGGTGAAGCCCACCGGATCGAAGTGCAGCGCGCTGAAGAGCAGCGACACGCCGAGGATCGCCGCGAAGGTCTTCGCCCGGGCCTCGTGGAAGGCGTTCTGGAGCACGCCCCGGAAGAAGAACTCCTCCGCGAAGGGCGCGGCCAGCGTCACCGCCGTCACCAGCAGCACCAGCTCTCCCGGCGAACGGTCCCGGAACACCCGCGCGCTGTCCATCTGCTCGACCAGCTCGGCGGGGAAGACGAGCTGCGCCAGGAACTGCAGTGGCACCACCAGCGCGAGGAAGTTCGCCGTCCCGATCGCGAAGCCGAACGCCGCCTGGCCCGGCGTGAAGGGCACCACGCCCGACCATTTCCACGGCGCGCGCCCGCTCAGGCGCACCAGCACCGAGGCCGCGCCCACGAAGACGAAGGCGTTCACGAACCAGAAGCCGAAGCCCGGGTGCAGCGCCTGCGCAAAGATCGAGGTGAAGACGAACAGCGGGAGGACGATCAGCGCGCTGGAGAGCGCGAGCACCCGCGCGGAGGTGCGGCTCGGGGCATGGGGATCGCGCTCGAGCTCGTCCGGAATCACGCGGGCATCATGCGCAACCTCGGAGCCTTCGCAACCGCGGACGCGCGCGGCGCTGAGATTCCGCATTCGTCCGCAGGTGGTCACTGGCTATACTCGAACGTCCATGCCGGCCGCCTGATGAAGGATGGGGCGCCGGTTTCGGAGGAGGGGCTTTTCTGAACCGGACAGCGCTCACCGCGGCCCTCACCGTGCTCGCGGCCGTCGTGCCTGCGTTGGCGCCCGTCGCCGCGAAGGCCGCCGCCTACCACGTGCACGCGCGCACCGAGTCGCAGGCCTACCAGATCCGCGCATGGCGGGGCGGCAGCCCGGACGATCCGGTGCTCCTCCCGCGGCGCCGCATCGTGCAGTACCTCGGGCTCGACGCGTTCGAGCTGGTCACCGGTCAGGACCTCGGCTTCGAGAGCAACCTGCGCGTGTACTCGGACTTCGGCCTGCCGCGCGGCGAGGCGCAGACGCTCGACGGGCTCCACACTGAGGACGCGGACCTCCTCTATGCCCACGTGCGCTTCCGTCACCGCGGCTTCGAAGCGAAGGCGGGCCGCCAGCTCTTCATCGACATGGCGGAGATCTTCTCCTTCGACGGCGTGCGCGCGCGGTACGTGCACTCCTTCGGTCTGGGGGCGGAGGCCTACGCGGGGCTGTGGGTGAAGAGCGCGTCCATCCTCGGGAGCGCCACCCACGGGCTGGACGGGACCCGCCAGCCGAACAGCGCGCGCTTCGACAACGCGTTCGGCGTGGACCTCCTGCTGGAGGAGCAGGCGCGGATGGAGCCGGTGTTCGGCGCGCGGCTCCTGGCGGTGAACACGGCCGGCTCCGGCGTCTCGGGCGCGCTCGGTTACCGGCGGTCGATGATCAGCGGCAACCTCACCAGCGAGCGGCTCGGCGCGGAGCTCGAGTACGGCAAGGGCCGCGGCATCAACGCGATGACCGGGCTCGAGTACGACCTCGTGCTCGGGCGGGTCTCCAACGCTCGGGCGCTCGGACGGTATGACGCGGACCTGTGGTCGGCGCAGCTCGAGGCGATGCGCTTTGCGCCCACCTTCAGCGCCTACTCCATCTGGTACTACTTCGCGAACGCCCCGCGCGACGAGGTCCGGCTGCGCGGCGACTACTATCCGGTGGGCCCGCTGCGCTACTACGCGCAGGTCCTCTACAGCCACCACCGCGAGAACCTGAAGGAGGAGCTCGGCTCGGCGGCCTTCGTCGACGAGGCCTCCACGCCGGTGCAGCTCGGTGCGGGGGGCGGCGCGCAGCTTGTGTTCCGGCGCTTCCGCAGCGGCCTCGATCTCACCTGGCGCAACGGCTACGGCGGCCGGCAGCTCTGGGTGGACCTGACGTCCGGCTACACGGGGCAGGGTGGTCGCTGGAGCGTGGACGCGCGCGGCTCGATTGCGAGCGTGCGGGACGCGTTCAACCCGATGCTGCAGGGCGAGTTCTACGGGGCGCAGCTCTGGGCCAGCTACCAGCTCACGCGGGCGGCGCGGGCGTCGCTGGTGCTCGAGCAGAACGTGAACCCCTTCACCCGGTCCGACACCAAGGTGTTCTTCGTGTTCGACCTCAAGGCGGTGCTGTGATGCGTGCGGGGCGTTGGGCCGCGCTGGCGGTGTTGGGGGTGGTGCTCGGTGCGGGGATCGCGTGGGCGGCCACCGCGCGGGAGCGGAGCGTGGCGGTCTATCCGCCGCAGGTCGTGCCGCTGAAGTTCAACCACCACGATCACATCGAGGCGGGCGTGGACTGCACGGGCTGTCACTTCCCCGCCAGCCGCAGCCAGAAGGTGACGGACAGGCTCCTGCCCGGCCACGCCGAGTGCGAGGACTGCCACGACATCGACGCGGCGAAGAAGGGCGAGAAGGTGGACCCGCCGTCCGCCTGCGAGACCTGCCACGTGGGCTTCGACAGCACGGTGCACAAGGAGCCGGCGAAGGTCGTGTTCCCGGCCGCGAACCTGATCTTCAACCACGAGGTCCACGTGCGGACCTGGAAGATCGGCTGCGACGTGTGCCACGGCTCCTTCGAGGGCGTGGGCCTGGCGACGCGGCAGCAGCTCCCCAAGATGGCCACCTGCCTGACCTGCCACGACGGCAAGTACGCCAGCGAGTCGTGCTCGACCTGTCACCTGACCCAGCCGAGCGGCCGGCTGCAGCTCCAGTTCCCCTCGGGGCTCCTGCGTCCGCAGCAGGGCAACCCCTTCGGCCACGATCACGGGCCGCGCTTCGAGTTCAACCACGGGACCCAGGCGGCCACCCGGACGATGCAGTGCCTCGAGTGCCACGCCCAGCGCGAGTGCGAGGCCTGCCACGACGCGCTGCAGAAGCCGCTCTCGGTGCACCCCAACGACTTCATCACCCTGCACCCGATCCAGGCGCGGCAGGAGTCGCAGCGCTGCGAGAGCTGCCACCGCTACCAGTCCTTCTGCGTCGCCTGCCACGAGCGCACCGGCGTGGGGCTCTCCGCGGATCGCTCGCTGCGGCCCTCCAACGTGCGCGTCCACCCGCCCTACCAGGTGTGGGTGGAGCTCGTGGGTCCGCAGCACCACGGCATCGCCGCCAGCCGTGACCTCAAGAGCTGCGTCGCCTGCCACCGCGAGAACGACTGCCTGAGCTGCCACTCGGACGCGAACACCTTCGGCTC
>CAZCWA010000187.1:3528-4753 GCA_964502265.1 uncultured Myxococcaceae bacterium
GGCGGGTGCCTCGAGCCGGGCGATCCCCACCTGCAGACGCTGGACACGGTGGCGCCGCAGCTCGTGGGGACGGAGCCGGAGGCCGAGTCGCTGCTCGATCCGGCGGGCGAGATCCTCGTCACCTTCAGCGAGCGGATGGAGCCGCGATCCCTCACCGCGGGCCTCTGGCTTCAGGTGGGCCAGGAGCGCGTCGCCCCCCGGGTGGAGATCCCGCCGGACCTGACCGGCGAGCCGCAGGCCATCTCGCAGCAGCGGCCGCAGCCGTACACCGTGCGCCTTCTGTGGGACGCGCCGCTTCCCTCCGGGTCCGCGGTGTCCCTCGTGCTCGACACGGTGCTGATCGACCTCGCCGGCAACCCGCTCGAAGGGCCGGACGGGGGAATAGGTCAGCGCCGGGTGATGTTCCGCACGCCGTGATCCGCAGCCTCCGCCAGCGCATCGCAGGATTCGCGCCCCTCTCGGTGGTGCTGCTGGCGCTCTTCTCCGCCGGCTGTGACGTCTACGATCGCCCGCGCCGGCCGCTGCCCGCGGACTTCCTCGTCACCACGCTGGACGGACAGGTGCTCACGCCGGAGGCGATGCGCGGCGCGCCCTGGGTGATCAACATCTGGGTCCCGGGCTGACACGCCTGTCTCCAGGAGTTTCCTGGACTCGAAGCCACCAAGCGCAAGTACGAGGCGGACGGGGTGCGCTTCCTCGCCGTCTCGATCGAGCCGGACAAGTCCCAGGTGCAGCGCGCGGCCGAGCGGCTGGGCCTGACGATGACGGTGGCGATCTCGCTGAGGGAGACGCTGACCCCGCTCTATGTCAACCAGGTGCCCTCCACGGTCTGGGTGGACGCGCAGGGGACCATCGTCATGGCCGCCAGCGGCGAGCAGTCGCAGCGCTTCTTCGATCGCCGCACCCGCGCGCTGGTCGAGGCCCACGCACGCTGAACCGCCGTCGACCGCTCTTCAGCGTTGGAGGAACGCGCGGATGTCCGCGGCGAGCTTCGTCCGCTCCGCCTCGTCTTCGCCGCGCGGCCCGAGCTTCAGCTTCTTGTTCTCCTCGACGAGGATCTCCCGGTCGAGGAACCAGAGCAGCGCGTTCTCGAGGTTGGTGCGCGACACGCTCTCCGCGGCGGTGATGCGCCCGGCGAGGAACTCGGCGCGGCCGATCTCCAGCGCGATGCGGACGAAGAGCTTGCGGTCGCAGGTGCCGGCGCGCGCCACGTCCTCCAGCGCCA
>CAZCWA010000187.1:4853-9224 GCA_964502265.1 uncultured Myxococcaceae bacterium
CGCGGCGCGATCCAGTTCATCAGGGTGTTCTTGTAGAAGGACAGCTCCGCGCGCCGCTCGTCCACCGCGAGGTAGACCGGCTCGCCGCGGGCCTCCTGCAGCCGCATCATCCCGTCGCGGCAGAAGGTCCTCACCGCGTCCGCCATCGGCCCCATCACCGTCGGATCCGAGGGCGCGTTGGTCAGCGTGGACGACAGCGGGGTGCCGTCCTTCTCCGCCAGCCGCCGCAGGAACACCATCCGCTGCGCGAGGTCCCGGCCGGGGATGCCGCGCCCGCGCCAGGCGAGCAGCGAGGCGCAGATCAGCGCCTGGGGCGTGATGGTGGACACCTTGCCGATGCCCCACATCACCCGGTGCCCCAGCGCGCGCACGAGGCCCTTCTTGTCCTCCACGGAGATCGACTCGTCGAGCGTGAGCCCGCGCGAGGCGGCGAACCCGGCGAGCGAGACGGGCTCGTCGAACGTCACGTGGATCCGGCCGTAGCGTGCGGCGAGCACCTTGGGCGCGGAGAGCAGCGCCTTGAGGTCCTCGGGCTTCTTCTCCCCGCCGGCCAGCTCCTTCGAATAGCTGTGGGACTCGACGACCTTCTCGTAGTCGATCGCCACCGGGACGAAGAAGAGGTCCCGCTGCGCGCCCTCGAGCACCGCGTCCACCTGCCAGGTGAACAGCCCGAGCTTGGCGGGGAGGAGCTTGCCGGTGCGCGAGCGGCCGCCCTCGGGGAAGAACTCCTGCATCACCCCGTCGTGCACGAGCTTCTTCACGTAGGCCTTGAAGGCCGCGGTGTAGACCTTGTCGTCCTTGAACGAGCGCCGCAGGAAGAACGCGCCGCCGCGCCGGAAGAAGGGGCCGAGGGGGAAGAAGGAGAGGTTCGCGCCCGCCGCCACCACCGGCACCGTGTAGCCGCGGTTCCAGAGCACGGTGCTCATCACCAGGTAGTCGATGTGGCTCTTGTGCGAGGGGCAGATCACCAGCGGCGCGCGGGCGGCCGCCCTCATCGCGCGCTCGAGGCCGGCCTCGTCCACCTCGATGCCGTCGTAGATGCGGTGGAAGACCCAGTTGAACAGGGGCGCGCTCAGGCCCACCACCGTCGGGTTCAGCCGCGCGGCGATCTGCTCGAGGCCCTTGCGCGCCTCGCGCTGCACGCTCTCCGGCCTGCGCCCCGTCTCCTTCGTCACCGCCTCCAGCGACTGGCGCAGGTGGCGGTCTCGCAGCGTCTCCTCGAGCAGGCGGCGGGTGGGCTTGCGCGGCGGACCGAAGACCGCCCGCGTCTCGCGCGCGAGGTGCTGGTGCAGGGCCCCGCGGACCTTCCGGGCGATGAGCGCGTCCGACAGCTCCGGGTTCTCGGTCACGAACTTCCGCAGGTCGATGGGCTCGCCCACGCGGAACTGTGCGCGCTTGTGGTTGCGGAGGAAGGCGACCACCGAGTGCGCGAACCCGGGCACGTCCGGGCTGCCGAAGATCCGATCCAGAAGGCGGGGCTTGAGCGCCTTGGTCCACTTGTCCCAGACGAACAGCTCGGGCACGAGGAACACCGGCCGCTCGCTCTTGCGCGCCATCGCCACCAGGGCGGGGAAGGGGTCCTCGCGGCTCTGCTTTCCCTCCGCCAGGCCCAGCGCGCTCCGGCGCAGGAAGACCAGCCCCGAGCCGCCCTGCCTTCGCGCCCAGGTGAAGCGCACGTCGAAGTCGCCGCGCTGCGCGGTCCTGCGCCACGGACGGGAGATCCACCTGCGCAGGTTCACCACCGCCCGCACCGGCGGCAGGTCGCGCCGGAGCATCGCCCACGTGAGGTAGAGGTAGTTCACCCACGAGGTGCTGCGCATCACGTGGACCACGAAGCCTTCCGCGTGGAGCGCACGGAGCTGCTTCTCGGCTTCGGGAGGGAAGCGGACGTTGTCGAAGTAGCGCGTGCCGAGGCGGCGGGTGAGCGGGCCGAACTCGTCCGCGATCGACGGCACCTGCCAGACGATGGCTCCGGGGCCGGCGCCGCCGGTGTCCGGGGAGCCGTCCTTGTCCTTCCTGGGGGTGACGAGCGCTTCCGGCATTCGCCCTACATGTTCTCCGGGGTGGCGACGCCGAGCAACGAAAGCGCGGAGGCGAGGGTGATCCGCACCGCGTCGGTCAGCGCCAGGCGCGCCGAACGCAGCGCGTCATTGCCATCCACCAGCACGCGCTTCTCCTTCTCCTGGTTGCCCAGCGTGTACCAGCGGCTGAAGGCGGCCGAGAGGTCGAGCAGGTAGCGCGCGAGCAGCGAGGGCTCGAAGGCATCGGTCGCCTCCTGCGCCACCGTGGGCAGCTTCGCGATCAGGCGGAGCACCGCCTGCTCTTCGGGGAGCGAGAGCAGCGCCGGATCGAACTGGCCGGCCGCGGGCGCGCCGCCGCCCTTGCGCAGGATGTTGCAGGCCCGCGCGTGCGCGTACTGCACGTACGGCCCCGAGTGCCCCTCGAAGCTGAGCACCTCGTCCCAGTTGAACTCGTAGTCGGTGGTGCGCCGGTTCTTGAGGTCGCCGAAGACGATCGCCCCGAGGCCGATGTGCTCGGCGAGCAGCTCCGGATCGGAGGTCTGGATGCGGCCGGCCGCGATGTTCTCGTCCACCTTCTCGCGGGCGCGCTGCTTCGCCTCGTCGAGCACCTGGGTGAGCAGCACGATGTTGCCCTTGCGCGTGCTCATCCCGCCCACGCGGCCGAAGTTCACGTGGATGCAGCGCTCCGACCAGTCGAGCCCCATCTCCTTCAGTGTGCGGAACACCTGCCGGAAGTGCAGCGCCTGATCGGTGGCGACGACGTACAGCGACCGCTCGAAGGCGAAGCGCTCCCACCGGTCGATCGCCGCGGCCAGATCGCGGGTGGCGTAGAGCGTGCTGCCGTCGTTCTTCTTGAGCAGCACCGGCGGCTCGTTGTCCGCGTACGGCATGTCCACCACGAGCGCGCCGTCGCTCTCGCGGGTGCCCGGCTTCCGGGCGATGCGCTCGATCACGCCCTCCATCTTGCCGTGGTAGCGGCTCTCGCCCTCGTAGTGCTCGAAGCGCACGCCGAGCCGGCGGTAGACCTCCTGGAAGTCGCGCAGGGACGTCTCGCGGAACTCCTTCCACAGCGCGAGCGCCTCCTCGTCGCCGTCCTCCATCCGCCGGAAGAAGGCGCGGGCGCGCTCGTCGAACGCAGGCTCCGCGTTGGCCCGGGCGTTGGCCTTCACGTACACCTCGACCAGGTGGCCCACCTCGCCGCGGCGCGCGGGATCGCCGTACTCCTGGAAGCCCACCGCCACCAGGCCGAACTGCTTGCCCCAGTCGCCGAGGTAGTTGATCCCCTCCACCCGCCAGCCCTGGCTCCGGTGCAGGTTCGCCACCGCGTTGCCGATCATCGTGGAGCGGATGTGGTGGAACGCGATCGGCTTGGCGATGTTCGGCGCCGAGTAGTCGATCACCACCGTGCGGTCCTTGCCCGACTCGCCCGAGCCGTAACGCGGGCCCTGCGCGCGCACCTGCTCGAGCACCTCGCCGCTGAACGGCTGCAGCGAGAAGCGCGCGTTGAGGTAGGGGCCGGTGTGGGCGATCTCCAGGCCCTCGACGGTCACCTTCTGCGCGAGGTCGGCTGCGATCTGCGGCGGGCCCTTCCGGAGCGCCTTGGCGAGCGCGAAGCAGGGGAAGGAGAGGTCGCCGTGCTGGGGATCGGCGGGCTTTACCTGGGCCGCGATCTCGGAGGCGGGGAGGGAAGTGGCGGCGGAGACGGCCTCGGTGAACGCGGCCTTGTACCGCTCGTAGACGGAGAGACTCATGGGGGCGCGGATACTAGCGATCAGGGTGCGGAACGCAGCAGCCAAACGCGGCGCCGGGATGTGCCAGTCTGCGCGCCGATGCGGACGGGGCGTGCGTGGCGGATCGTGTTGGGGTGCGTGATCGCAGCGGCGGCGGGCCTCGGCTGCCGTGAGGGCGAGCCGCCCGCCTACATCCGGATCTCCGGCGACGCGCCGTCCATGCAGGACCTTCCGAACGCGCGTGCGCACCTCGTCACCTTCTGGGGCTCGTGGTGTGCGCCGTGCGTGGAGGAGACCCCTTCGCTGAGGGCGCTCGCCCGTCGGCCGCCGCAAGGGCTGGGCGTGGTGGTGGTGAGCGTGGGAGACGACGAGGCGGCCATTCACACCTTCTTCGGCGGCGCACCTCCGCCCGAGCTGCACCTTCGCCCGGACGAGGACGCGAGGCTGCAGGAGGCGTTCGGCGTGGAGGAGCTGCCGGTCAGCTTTCTCGTCGTCGATGGCCGGAAGGTCGCCCGCTTCGATGGCCGCCGGGACTGGGATGACCGTGCCATGCGGCGGCTGCTCGAACGCCTGGTGGACGGGCGCTGAACGCCCGTTCTCGAGAGCCTTGCTGGACGGCT
>CAZCWA010000188.1:0-9217 GCA_964502265.1 uncultured Myxococcaceae bacterium
ACCGAGGGCGATGACGAGGGGTGTCTTACCCTTCAACATGAGGCGGAACCTCCAGGGACTGCGCGCGCGAAACCCCGCACCAGGGGTGGGAGCGGTGACGTGTGCGGGGGTGGAAAGTGGTCGAGACCGGGCGCTCCAAACCGCCCGAAAATCTAGCCTTTCGATCGAACGGGTGTCAAAGGGCGAAGCCGTGGCCCGGGCGTGGCAGGGGCGTCACGGGGAAGGCGCTTGCCGCGCCTCGCGCCGCGGGAGCTCGGGCTGCCAGTTCTCCTGCCTCGCGCCGCCGCGGAGCACGATCGGAAGGCCCTGCCCGTCGGTGAGCCGCGCAGGTGAGCCCCGGGGATCGAACCCCACGGGGTGGAGCTCGAAGGCGTCCCGCTCCGGGGAGATCCACACGAGGTAGGTGCCCGGGACGAGGTCGGCCGGATCCGGGAGGCGCTCGCGGTCTGCGAGGCGCTGGACGCGAAGCGGCACGCGGCTGAAGCGCCGGTCGCGCACCGGTGAGGGCGTGGGTGCCGTCACCGCGTCCAGCGCGCGCTGCCAGGCCTCGAGGTCGGCGGGCACGGTGCCGTCCTTGCGGAGCGTGTCGACCATCGTCCGGCGGAGGTGGTTGCCCTGCTCGAGCAGCACCCCGTCCGCGGCCGCCCAGCTCCGGCCTGGCGGCGCATCGTCCCGCGTGAGCAGCCCGACGGTGGGGAGCGCCACCCCGAGGACCACCAGCGCCACCGGCCACAACGGCGCGCGATCCGCACGGATCACCCGCTCGAGCAGCACGAAGGTCCCCACCCCCACGAGGAGCGTCCCGACCAACGCCCACGGCGAAGGCGGCGCGCCGAAGTGGTAGGGCCGCACGAGCGCGAACGCGAGCTGGGAGAGCTCCGGGAGACTGGCCGCGACCACGGAGGCCGCGAGCCCGACGAGCAGCAGCGCGAAGACCGCGCGCAGCCCCGGACCTTGCCGCTGCCTCACGGATAGGGGAGGTTCAGCACGTAGTAGAAGCTGTCGTGGTAGATCTGGTAGGCCACGAGGAACATCTCGATCACGTTGATGCGCCCCTGGGCCTGCTCCACCGGACCGGGGATGACGCGCACGGTCGAGCCCAGCACCAGGCCCACCACCATCACCCAGTTGAGCAGCGAGTACTCCAGCATCGCCTGGCCCCGCTCGGCCTTGCGGCGGCGGAGCATCTTCTGACGGATCGGGGGGTGGATCTCGCTGCGGGACATGGCGGCCATCATCCCAGCCACAGCGCCCGGAAGGAAGCGTGCGGCGCATCGGTCAGGTGGACGCGCGGGGCCTCCATCAATGCCCCCTGCCCGTCGACGCCGGCGCCGCAGCGGGCCTCGCCTGCCCCGCTGCCCCGCCCCCGCGCGCCGCGTGGTGCTCCGCGCGCTGGCGTTCGGCGACGCGTGCGGCGGCCGTTCCCCGGAACTCGTCGGTGACGCGCGCGCAGGCCGCGTCTCCCTCCGCCGTCCGCCCGAGCGCGTACTCCGCGCTGCACAGCCGCACCAGCAGCCCCGACAGCAGCGGCCGGTCCGCGCCCGCCAGTGACACCGCCTGCCGCAACAGCCGCGCCTCCAGCTCCCGGTCGTCGTCCGCGTACGCGCGGGTGGCGGACTCCGAGAGCGCGCGGGCCTGGGCGTTGCGATGCGTCTGCGGCGCCCGCTCGGCAGCGGAATCGTCCCGCGCAAGCTCGGAGAAGGCGTGCTCGACCTCGCGCGAGGCCCGGGCGGAGGGCGATGGCGCAGACTTCGCCGCAGGGGCTTCGTGTGCCGCGCCTCCGCCCACGCTTCCTGCAGCCGTGCTGCTGTCGAGCCTCCCACCGCCCCCACCGAAGTCGTCCAGCGGGGCCGGCGCGGCAACGCCCACCTCAGGCGGTGACGTCGGCGGCGCCACCGCCCCGCGCGCCGTCCGCCGTGCGGTCGTGTCCTTCGTGGCGTCGGCCTGGGCACGCTTCTTCGCGCGCTCCAGCGCCACCTCCCCGAAAGGTGCGGCGAGCGGCGCGGGCATCGCGTTGGTCGCGGTCTCGACCCTGCGGGTCCTGCGCACGGGCGCCTCGGCGCGCGCGTGAGGCGGCATCGCACTGCCCTCCGCCCCTTCGAGGCGCTCCGGGGACTCCTCCTCGCGCACCTTCTGCTCTGCCGAAGGGGGCGGGGCGACCTGCCGGGGCTCGGGCTCGGCGGCCACCTGCGCTGCCGCCGGCGCTTCGGGCGCGGCCCTGGCCAGCACCACCTTGTCGCGCAGCGCCTCCACCGTCCCCACGCGCAAGTTGACCCGGTGCGCGACCACGCCCACCACCGCCACCGCGCACAGCCCGGTGAGCGGCGCCATGTACCTGCGCCACCAGGACGGCTTCGGCGGCGGGCTGGCCTGGGCCCTCCGCGCGGTCTGCTCTGCGTACGCGAGCAGCGAGTCCAGTCCCGCCTGCGGCGCCGGGGCCTGGGGCGCCGCGCTCATCACCCGGCGCACGCCCTGGATGTCCTCGAGCTGGCCGCGGCAGTCCGCGCACCCATCGAGGTGACGCTGCACGGCGGCGGCCTCGGCCGGGGGGAGTTCGCCGTACGCGAAGTCGAGGAGGCTGTCCTCCACATGTGTCGCGCGCTGGGTCATCCCGCCGCCGTCCTTCCTTCGGCCATGTCACCGTCCACGCCCAGCTCCTGCAGCTTGCGCCGCAAGCCCTCCAGCGCGTACCGCATCCGGCTCTTCACCGTGGGCTCCGGCACGCCCGTCACCTGCGCGATCTCCTTGAACGGGATGCCGCTGTATTCGCGCAGGAGGAACACCTCGCGCTGCTCGGGCGGGAGCGACTGCAGCGCGCGCTCGATCAGCGGGCGGACGCGGTGGTTGTGCGCCATGCGGTCCGGGCTGTTGCCGCCCGCGTCGGCGAGGGCCTCGCCCAGGGTCCGCCCTTCCCCCGAGGCGCCCTGCGGCGCGTCGAGCGAGTCCGCCTTCCGGTAGCTCTCCTTTCGCGCGCTGTCCACGCAGAGGTTCCTCGCGATCGTGTAGACCCAGGTGGTGAACCGGGCCCTCGGCTGCCAATCCCCAGCGCCCCGGACGACCTTCAGCCACGTCTCCTGCAGCAGGTCCTCCGCCCGGGCGGGGCTGCCCGCGAGCCGGAGGATGAAGTTGTAGACGGGCGCCCGGTGACGCAGCACGAGCAGCTCGAACGCCCGCGGATCTCCCCCGCGGAAGGCGATCATCAGCTCTTCGTCTGTCCGCTCGGGGTTGCCCAATCACGCCCTCGGAGGCCTTGAACGCGCGGCCGGAGGGAAGGATCTACCCCGCCCTGCGCCGCCACGTCACGCCCAGCACCGGCACCGCCACCGCCAGCACGAGCCCCATCTGCGCGAGCAGCAGCGGCGGCAGCGGATCACGCAGGTGCACGTAGAGCGTCCGGGCGAGCGCGACGCCCAGCAGGATGCCGGTCACCGTCCGGACGCCGTTGCCGCCCCAATGCGGACGGAAGCGGCCCACCGCCCAGTCCAGGAGCCCTGGCATCAGCAGGCCCAGCGCGATCACTGCGTCCCACTGCCCCGGCCACGCCTGCGGTGCGCCGAGCGCGAGCTGCAGCCCGATGCCGAGGAACATCACCGGGTACACGCCCAGGCACCGCGCGCAGAGGTGGACGTCTCCCAGCGCGTACGTCCGGTGCAGCTCCTCCTCGTGGTGGTGGCTCAGCCAGAACATGCTCGTCGAGGTCAGCCGGTGGCGCGGTCGGAGGCACGGTCCTTCGCCTCCTCCTCGTTGAGGAAGCACGCCGAGGTGTGGCCGTCACCGAGGTCGTACGCGGGCGGGACCTCGCGCCGGCAGCGATCCATCGCGTAGGGGCAACGCGGGTGGAAGGGACAGCCCGAAGGCGGGTTCAGCGGCGACGGCACGTCCCCCTGAAGGATGATCCGCTCGCGCTTGCGATCCGGATCCGGCACCGGGACGGCGGAGAGCAGCGCCTGGGTGTAGGGGTGCTTGGGGTTCCGGTAGAGCTCCTCGGACCGCGCCAGCTCGACGATCCGGCCCAGGTACATCACCGCCACGCGGTCGGAGATGTACTCCACGATCTTCAGGTCGTGCGCGATGAAGAGGTAGGTGAGCCCGAGCTCCTTCTGGAGGTCGATGAGCAGGTTGACGATCTGCGCCTGGATCGACACGTCGAGCGCGCTGATGGGCTCGTCCGCCACGATCAGATCCGGCTCCAGCGCCAGCGCCCGCGCGATCCCGATCCGCTGCCGCTGCCCGCCCGAGAACTCATGCGGGTAGCGATCCGCCGCGTCCTTCGGCAGCCCCATCTTCGCCAGCAGCGCCTGCACCTTCTGCTCGCGCGCCTCGCCCTTCGCCAGACGGTGGATGGCAAGGCCCTCGCCCACCAGCTCGCGGACCTTCATCCGCGGGTTCAACGACGCGTACGGGTCCTGGAAGATGAGCTGCATCCGCCGGCGCAATGGACGCATCTGCGAGGGCGGCTTGCCCACCAGCTCCTCGCCGTCGAAGCGGATGGAGCCCGAGGTGGGCTCGATGAGGCGAAGCACGCTCCGGCCCAGGGTGCTCTTGCCGCAGCCGGACTCGCCCACCAGGCCCAGGGTCTCGCCCCGGCGCACCTCGAAGGAGACGCCGTCCACCGCCTTCACCTGCGCCCGGACCTTGCCCCACACGCCGCCGCGGACGGGGAACCAGGTGCGCAGATCGCGGACCTCCAGCAGCGGCTTCGGGGGCGGCTTCGGGGGCGGCGTGCTCATGCGCTCCTCGCCTCCGGGAGCGGCACCGGGTTGTGGCAGGCGGCGAGCTGTCCGTCCCGCTTCGGCTCCAGCGGCGGATCGATGCGCGCGCAGACCTCGATCGCCCGCTCGCAGCGGTCGCGGAAGCGGCAGCCCTGCGGAAGGTTGCGGAGGCTGGGGACCATGCCGGGGATGGTGCGCAGCTTCCCGCGGCCACCGGCTTCGTGGGAGCGGGCCACGTCCTCGAAGGTCGGCACCGAGCGCAGAAGCCCCGCCGTGTACGGGTGCGCGGGCCTGCGGAAGATGCTGCGGACGTCCGCCCGCTCCACCACGCGTCCGGCGTACATCACCACCACCTCGTCGCACGTCTCCGCCACCACGCCGAGGTCGTGGGTGATGAGCATCACCGCCATCTGCCGCTCGGCCTGAAGCGCGCGGATGAGCTCCAGGATCTGCGCCTGGATCGTCACGTCGAGCGCGGTCGTCGGCTCGTCGGCGATGAGCAGGTCCGGGTTGCAGGAGAGCGCCATGGCGATCATCACCCGCTGACGCATGCCGCCCGAGAGCTGGTGCGGGTAGTTGGAGGCGCGCTCCTCCGGCGCGGGGATCCCCACCTTGCGCAGCATCTCCACCGCACGCGCCCACGCGGCCTTGCGATCGAGGCCCTGGTGCAGCCGCACCGCCTCGGCGATCTGCTCGCCGACGGTGAAGACCGGGTTCAACGAGGTCATCGGCTCCTGGAAGATCATCGAGATGCGGTTGCCGCGGATGCGGCGCATCTGCTCCTCCGACAGCCCGAGCAGGTCCTGGCCGCGGTATCGGATCTCACCGCCCACCACCCTCCCCGGCGGGTCTGCGAGCAGGCGCATCACCGAGAGCGCGGTCACGCTCTTGCCGCAGCCGGACTCCCCCACCACCCCGAGCGTCTTCGCCGGCGGGATGGAGAAGGAGACGCCGTCCACGGCATGGAAGCTCCCCTCCTCGGTGGTGAAGCGGGTGCGGAGGTTGCGGATGTCGAGCAGCGGTTCGGGCATGGCACGCGGCGGCAGGGCTCAAAGCTAACCGAAAAAGCCACGCGCCTCCGTCATTTGAGGGCGTGCGCCCGCGTGGCCGGCCGCGCTACTTCCGGCCCAGCTCTTCGAGGAAGTCCGCCTCCGCGATCACGTTCTTCCGGATCAGCAGGCGGATGAGCGCCGCCACCATCTGCGCGGGCCGCACCTTCTCGGTCTCCAGAAGCGGCGCCTCGCCGGTCGCCATCCGCTCGAGATCCTCGAGGATGCGCAGGTCGTCCTCGGACAATCCGGAGAGCGGATCCGGCTCGGGCTTCGGGGACGGCGGCGCGAAGCGGATGACCTCGACCTTCTGCGGCGGCGGCGGCTGCGGCTGCGGCCGCTCCGGAGTGGGCGGCGGCTCGGCGGGCTCGGAGGGCTCGGTCTTGCCCAGCAGGGCGTCCAGCTCCTTCGCCACCAGCCGGGTGGCACCTGGCGGCGGGGGAAGCCCGAGCGTGAGCGTGCGGGTCAGGGCGGATGCGGGTGTCGGCGCGAGCGCCACGTCGGAGAGGTCGATGTCCTCGTCCTCGTTGATCTCGAACTCCTCGGAGACCTCGCCCTTCAGCGCGCCGAGCACGTCGTCCAGATCATCGCGCGCGGCGAGGAAGATCCGCAGCGGCTTGCCGAGCTGGAAGCGCAGCTCCTCCACGTGCGCCAGCGTCCGCGGATCGGCGATGGCGACGTGCACCCGCTCCGTCTTGCCCTCGTGCTCGATGCGGAAGGGGACGATCCCGTGCGCGGCCTGGACTTCGACGGGCACCAGACGCGAGACCTCGCCGGGGATCTCCGGCAGCTCCACGAAGGGCAGGTCCCACTGGGCGGCCAGCGCGTGCGCCACCTGCTTCGGCGTCACCACGCCCGCGCGCACCAGCAGCTCGCCCAGACGAAGCCGTGCGTCGACCGGGCCCTTCGCCGCCGCCCGCTGCCGCACCAGCGCCTGCACGATGTCTTCTGCGCTGGCCGATCCCGCCTCGATCAGCAGCTCCCCGAGCTTCTTGCGCATCGACACTGCTACCGCTTCACCCGCGCGAGGTACTCGTCCCGCGTGAAGACGCCCTTCTCGATCAGGAGCTCCACCATCGCCTTGAGCGCGGCGACCTCCTTGCGCTGGACCTCCTCCACCGTGCGCAGAAGCTCCGCCGGGCTGTTGGCCACGCCGTTGCGGCGCGCGGCGGCGGCGTCCGGAGCGGGCGCGGGAGACGGCGGCTGCGGCGCCTGGGGCTGGATGTCCGCGAGGTTCTTCACCACCGTGCGGCCCTGCGCGTCCACGACCTTGAACGAGGACTCCGCGTCCGCGAGATCCTCCTCGCCCTCGTAGAAGCGCGAGATGGCCCGCAGGATGGCGGTGCGGCCTGCGACCTGGGCGACGATCCGGCAGTTGGAGCGCGCGCGGAGCATGTCCACGTCCTCGACGTTCTGCGGATCCGCCATCGCCACCACCAGCGTCTTCCCCTCGTCGCGGAGCTGCACCGGGACCACGCAGAGGTCGCGCGCCATCCGCGCCGGGAGCTTCGCCCGCACGTGCGGCGGGATCGCCTGCAGCGCGTCCACGTTGTAGGCCGGGATCGCGAGCTGCTTGGAGAGCGCCTTGACCAGGATGTCCTCGGACAGGAGGTTCATCCGCACGAGGATCTCGCCGAGCCGCCCTCCCCACTTGTTCTGCTCCGAGAGCGCGGTCTTGAGCTGGCCTTCGGTGAGGACGTTCGCCCGGACCAGCAGCTCGCCCAGCTTGATGGTCGCCATGGACGGTCGAGCTTAGACGCCGCCGCGGTCCTCCGCCAGACGCGGATCCCACGCGTCCCTCAGCGACTCGCCGAGCAGGTTGAAGGAGGCCACGGTGAGGAACAGGGCCAGGCCCGGAAACACGGTCAGCCACCAGGCGCCGGGCCAGATCACGTAGCGGTGGGCCTGCGCGAGCAGCTCGCCCCAGCTCGGGTGCGGGGGCGGAATCCCGAAGCCGAGGAAGCTCAACGCGCTCTCGAGCAGGATGGCCGCGCCCACGCCGAAGCTCGCGGCCACCGTCACCGGTGCCAGGGTGTGGGGCAGCACGTGCCGAAGGAGGATCCGCAGCGGCGAGGCCCCGAGCGCGCGGCTGGCGGTGACGAACTCGAGCGCGCGCAGCCGCAGGCACTCCGCGCGCACCAGCCGCGACACGTCCGTCCACCGGGTGAGCCCGAGCACGATCACCACCGGCCACAGGGTCTGCGCCCGGAGCAGGCCCAGCACCGCGAGGAGGAGCAGGAGGCTGGGGAAGCTCAGGAGCACCTCGGTGGCGCGCGAGATCACCGCGTCCACCTTCCCGCCGAAGAAGCCCGCCAGCGCGCCCAGCACCACGCCGAGGAGCACGTAGATCGCCACCGCCCCCAACCCCACCGAGAGCGACGCGCGCCCACCGTGCACCATCCGCGCGAGCACGTCCCGGCCCAGCTCGTCGGTGCCGAAGGGGTGTTCGCGAGAAGGCGGCGCCAGCGCCTCGTCCACCGAGGTCCGGTTGGGCCCGTACGGGATGGGCGGTGCGACGAGCCACGCCCCCGGCTCCTGCCCCACCTTCTCCCGGAGCGCGGAGAGCCCCGTCCCTGCCAGTGCGGCGCGGGTCTGTCCGTTGGCGAAGAGCGCGGGGAGCACGTGGCGCTGCCCGTCCACGCGGACGGCGAGGGGCAGATCGGAGGCCAGAAGATCCGCGGCGAGGGTGATCGCGATGAGCCCGCCTAACACCGCCAGCGCGAGCCGGGAGAGCGCCCTTCGCCTCACCGCGCCACCCGCGGATCCGCCACCGCGTGGAGGAGGTCGGACAGGAGCATGGCCAGAAGCGTGATCAGCGCGGCGACCGTGGTGACGCCCAGCACCATCGGGTGATCGCGGTGGAGGATCGCTTCGAAGGCGAGCAGCCCCATGCCGGGGATGCCGAACACCCGCTCGACGATCACGCTGCCGCCGAGGAGCTGCGGGAGCATCAGCCCGAAGAGCGTGATCAGCGGGAGCAGGCCGTTGCGCAGCGCGTGGAGGGCGATCACCCGGCGTTCGGGGAGGCCCTTGGCGCGGGCGGTGCGGACGAAGTCCTGGCGGATGACCTCCAGCAGCGCCGTCTTCGAGTGACGCGTCAGCCACGCCAGCGCGCCGTAGGAGAGGACGGTCACCGGCAGCACCAGGTGCCACGCCACGTCCAGCGCCCGGCGCCCGACGCCCCATCCTGCGGCCTCCGCGTCCGGCGAGGTCAGCCCCTGCAGCGGGAACACGGAGAGCCCGCGGCCGCCCGACAGGTAGAGCAGGAGCATGATGCCCACCCAGAACGCGGGCAGCGCGTGGAGCACGAACAGGCCCAGCATCACGAAGCGCTCGCGCACCGCCCCGTGACGCACCGCCGCCCACGCGCCGAGCGGCACCGACACCAGCCACACCACCAGCAAGGAGAGCCCGCTCAAAAGCAGCGTGCGCGGGAGGGCTTCGGCGAGCCGCGCG
>CAZCWA010000189.1:0-2993 GCA_964502265.1 uncultured Myxococcaceae bacterium
AGGCGTGCAGTGGCCGGTGGGTCCGCCGGTCGAACACGTGCGCGCCCAGACCAACATCGAGGTGAGACCTGTGCCCGTCCAGCGCCTGCGGGTCGCGCCAGAGCCCAACCGCGTGCCGCCGGGCGCGACCGTCCGCGAGGTGCTGCCCGATGAGCGCCCGCCGTCGCCCCCAGAGGGCATGGCACCGCCCGAGGAGGGCGTGCGGCCGGAACGGGAGCGCGGGCCTCGCATCGAGCGCGACGTCCCGCCGCCGACCCGTGACCCCGCGCCTGCGCCTCGCATCGAACCCGACATCCCGCCACCGACGCGTGAGCCGGCGCCGGGGCCTCGCGTTGAACCGGACATCACGCCACCGACGCGTCAGCCGCCGCCCCGCGGACCTCGAATGGACCCGCCGCCCCAGGCTTCGCCCCCGCGGCCCGAGATCGCTCCGCCTGTGCGCCGTCCACAGACGGGCCCGCGCACCGATCCGGCGCCCTCTGCGCCACCCGCGCCGCAGCGCCCTCCGGCCACCGCGCCAGCGCCCGCAGCGCCGACGCCCGCGCCTCGTCCCACGCCGCAGCCTCAGGCCCAGCCGGCGCCTCCCGCGGCCCCGGCTCGACCGGCCCGTCCGACGCCGAAGCCCACACCGGAGGCGCGCCCGGCACCGCCGGCGAAAGCCACTCCCGCCCCCCAGAAGGGCGGCGCGAAACCGGCGGAGAAGCCGGCGCCGCGCCCCGAGTAGCCCCCGCTCCGGGAACACGCGTACAACCGGTGGCCGGGGAATCCTCGGCGACCCGGGGCTGTGCTATCTCGCGGAGGATATGAAAGCGATCCTCTCAACCGCGTTCGCCGCGGTGTTCCTGCTGAGCTGCACCGGCAAGTACGTCCGCCCCACCAACGACACCTCCATCGAGCGCACCGAGGCGCGGGTGGAGCGGGGCAGCTACCTCGTGAACCACGTGGCGGCCTGCGGCGCCTGTCATGACGCGTTCGTGGACGGCGACCTCGCGAAGCCGCGGATGCCGGATGGGCAGCTCGCGGGCGGCAGCATGTTGGTGGACGGCAAGGTCGCAGTCTTCATCCCCAACATCACGCCGCACGAGACCGGCATCGGCGCATGGACGGACGACGAGCTGGTGCGCGGGCTCCGTGACGGCATCAAGCGCGACGGTTCTCTGATGAGCCCGCTGATGCCGTTCGGGCACTACCGCTTCCTCTCGGACGAGGACGTCCGCGCGGTCGTGGCCTACCTCCGCACGGTCGAGCCGAAGCCGCAGCCGCGTCCCACGCAGCCGCACCGCTACCCCTTCCCGATGAAGATGGCGATCAGCATGGGCGCCACCCACCACGAGCCGGTGACGACCGTCTCGGAGCCGGACCGCTCGAACAAGGTCGCGTATGGCGAGTACCTCGCCAACGTCGGGCACTGCTCGGCCTGCCACGCGATGACCACGCGCGGCCCCATGAAGCCGGACGACCCGAAGTTCATGTCGGGGAGCGCCTCGGGCATGGACCTGCCGGGCATCGGCACGGTCTGGGCGCCGAACCTCACCCCCGACGAGGAGACCGGCATCGGCAAGGTGAGCGACGAGCAGTTCAAGAACGCGCTGCGCACCGGCATGCGCTTCGACGGCGCGGTGATGACGCCGCCCATGCTGCTCTTCGTGCCGCACCTCGCCGGCATGACGGACGAGGACCTCGACGCGCTGGTCGCCTACTTCCGCTCGCTCCGGCCGGTGAAGAACGAGGTGCCGCCTCGCGCGCTCACCGCCGAGGCCCAGGCGCTGTACGGCAGCGGTGCTCCGGAAGCGGCTCCGGGCACGGCCTCCGGAGCTGCTCAGTAACGCTGCAGGAAAGCGTCAGCGCCCGCTGCGGTCTAGCAGCGGGCTCCACGCGCCGGTCGTCCCCAGCACCAGCCGGTGGCTCGCCCGCGTCACGCCCACGTAGAGCGCGCGGCGGGCCTCGTCGATGGCCGGGTAGGTGCTGGGGTTCGCGTCCGGGATGAGCACGTAGTCGAACTCGAGCCCCTTCACCTCGGGGATGGCGGTCACGGTGAGGCCGGGGCGGAACTCGAACTCGCCGTTGAGCGCCAGCCGCGCCGCCGTCCCGTGCCGGAGGATGCGCGCGTAGATCCGCGCCACCTCGGGCGATCGCGCTGCCACGGTGATGCTCGCGGTGGGGTCCTCCACCTCCAGCCGGTGCAGCGTCTCCAGGAGCCACGTCGCCTGGTGGAAGAGGTGCCACGCTGGAGCGAAGGTCACCGAGGGCAGCCCTTCGGGCGCGGTCCGTGAAGGGTCGATCACCGCGCGCGCCAGCTCCGTCACGTCCGGCGGGCAGCGGTAGTTCACCTCGAGGACGATCTTCTCGTGCCCCCGCTGGCCGAGCTCCGCCATCACCTGGGGCCAGCCCTCGAAGAACGCGGTCGGGTCCACCTGCTGCGCGGCGTCTCCGGCGACGATCACCGTCCCGTTCGGCTTCAGCGCGCGCCGCATCAGCGAGAGCTCGATGGGGGCGAACTCCTGCGCCTCGTCCACCACGATGCAGTCCCAGGTCCCCAGGTCCGCGGGCGCCTCACCCCGGGCATGGGCGCGCAGCCGCTCGAGCTCGAAGAGGACCGCGTAGTCCTCTGCGTCGACGCTGTTGGCGTCCTCCATCGGCGTGCCTTCGTCGATGCGCCGGCCGTCCACCGTCTCCAGCGCGTCGCCCCGGATGCCTGCACGCGCGGCCGCGCCCTCGCTCGTCTCGCTGAACTGGATCTTGGTGTGCCGCTGCACCTCGGCCACCACCGCCGGGGCCACCGTCCCGTGCGCCGCCTCCACCACGCGGTCCATCCACGCGGTGTCGCCGAAGAGGTGCTCGAGGTCCGCGCGGGTGGCGAGCTGCTCGCTGCGGGTGGACGCGTGCTCGTTGCGTGCTGCCTTCGGGCGCCGCTTCACGAACGACCGGAGCACGTCGCGCAACGCGGGGTGCCGCTTGAGCCGCACCACCTGGCTGTGCGTGTTCTCGCTCTC
>CAZCWA010000189.1:3093-9210 GCA_964502265.1 uncultured Myxococcaceae bacterium
GCAACGCGGGGTGCCGCTTGAGCCGCACCACCTGGCTGTGCGTGTTCTCGCTCTCCCGCTTCGGGAGCTGGCGGAACTGCCTGCGCGCCACCTTCGACGCCCACTCGCTGAACACCCACACGTCCACGTCCACCACGCCGCGCCGCGCGAGCATCTGCTCGGTGAGACGGCGCAGCCCTTCGGTGGGCACCATCACCGCGCCCCGGAAGCGCCGGCCGCCCCGTTCGTGCAAGGCGACCAGCCGATGAAGCGCCACCGTCGTCTTCCCGAAGCCCGCCTCGCCGAGCAAGAGCAGGCTCCGGTCCGCCGGCAGGTCCACCGCCCGCTGCTGCGTGGGATCGAGCGTCACCTCCAAAGGCGACCGGAACGGCCCCCGCGTTCCCTTCGGCCTCAAGGGGACGACGGGACCTGCGCCGGGGGGAAGCGCAGTGCCCTGCCATCCGCCCTCCTCCGTTCGGCTCCACTCCACCCCGCCGAAGTACGCGCGGGTGAGCGCGCCGTGTTCGAAGGCGACCAGGGCCTTGTGGACCACGCGCCCCGAGACCTGCCGTTCGCCGAGGTCGACCTCGTAGGGTTCGCCCTCGTCGAAGCCGAAGAAGACCTCCGCCAGCGGCGCGCTCTGCCACTCGATGAGCGAGAGCCCGTGGGCGACATGGCTGGCGGTCCCGAGCAGCACGTCCACCTCCCGCATCCCGGTGTCGAGCCGCATGTGCCCGAAGAAGGGGGTGGGCGTGCGCGGGAACCCGGGGGCACAGGCGGCCTCGGCCAGCGCGAGCAGCGAGTCGAGGCGGGCCTGCACCTCCGGGGCGGGTCGAAGCGGGGTCGAAGAGCGCTCCACGCGGCGCGTCTACCACGCCTCGAGCGGAAGGGTCAGACCCTCGCCTGTGCGCGTTGCCCCGCCATCACCGCGGTCCGGTCGCGCGCGTGCACCGGCGCCCTCACCTCCGCCAGCCGAGCCAGTCCGTACGCGCCGATCGCCATCACCACGTCGCGCACCGCGATGTCGAAGTGGCCCGCGAGCGCGAGGTTCAAGGCGATGCCCACCAGCCACGCGGCGACGATCCACGCGCCCCACCGGGTCAGCTTCGAGAGCACGATGATGCCGGCCGCGATCTCGATCACGCCGACGATTCCCATGAACGTCGCGGGGGACACGGGGAGCATGCGCGCCACCGCCGGGGAGAGGTACTCGCTCCAGTTGGTGAGGATGTTGGTGAACTTGTCGAGGCCGGCCACGATGGGCACCACCCCGTAGGTCACCTTCAGCACCTTGTAGAGATTCGACACCACCTGCGATTCGTTCGTCATGACCCGCCTCCGTCGTTGAGTCCTTCACCGGGTTCGATGCACCGGCGGGCCGGGAGGTGACATCCGGCTGTCACCGGGGCGCGTTCGGGCGCATCTATGGAGCAGGAGGTAGGCGATGCAGATCCCCGAGAAGGTCACAGGGCGGGCGGGCGCAGCGGCGGCGCTCACGGACGAGCAGGTGGTCGAGCGGGTGCTCGGTGGTGACGCAGATCTCTTCGAGCTGCTGATGCGCCGCCACAACGGGCGCGTGTACCGCACGGTGCGCTCGGTGCTGCGGGACGAGTCGGAGGTGGAGGACGTGATGCAGCAGGCCTACGTGCGGGCCTGGCTGAACCTCCGCCAGTTCAAGGGCACCTCACGCTTCTCCACGTGGCTGACGCGGATCGCGCTCAACGAGGCGCTCGGCCGGGCGCGCGCACGGAGGACGGCCCGCCTGGTGGTGGTGGGTGACGTGGGCGCGTCGGTGGACGAGGACGTGATGGCGGTGCAGCCGGCCAGCCCCGAAGACCGCGCCGAGGCCCGCGAGCTGTCGGCGCTGCTCGAGCGGGCGGTGGACGCGCTGCCGGATCTCTACCGGACCGTCTACATGCTGCGGAACGTGGAGGACCTCGACGTGGCGGAGACCGCGGAGGCGCTGGAGGTCTCGGAGGACGTGGTGAAGACGCGCCTGCACCGCGCCCGGGCCCTGCTGCGCGATGCCCTCTTCGAACACGTGACCTCCGGGGGGGCAGAAGCCTTTCCCTTCCATGCCCCCCGCTGCGACCGGGTGGTCGGCGGGGTGCTCCGGATCATCGCCGACATGAGCCCGCAGCGGCTCTAGAAGGCCTCTTCGGGGAGGTCCATCAGGTCCAGCGAGCTGGCCTCCACCAGCTTCCGCGCCAGCGTCACGTTGGGCAGGACCTCGCGGCAGTAGAAGCGGCAGGCGGCGACCTTGGCGTCGTAGAAGACCGCGTCCGCCGGGTTCTGCTGCTTGCGCTCCAGCGCCACCGCGGCCTGACGGATGAGCAGCCAGCCGATGACCGTCTCCGCCAGCGCGAAGAGGATCCGGTTGCCCTGGAAGCCCACGTGGTACGCGGACTCGGCGACCTTCTCCATCATCGTGCCCATGATCCCCTGAATCGCCCCGAGCGCCTTCTGCAGGGCCTCGCGCTCGGCCTTCAGCGCCTCGCCGCCCTCCGCGGACTCCACCGTCTTCACCAGCTTCTGCATGAACGCCTGCAGCGTCTGGCCGCCGTCGCGGGCGATCTTCCGGAAGAAGAGATCGAGCGCCTGGATGTGGGTGGTGCCCTCGTAGAGCGAGTCGATCTTCTGGTCCCGGATGTACTGCTCCATCGGGTAGTCGGTCAGGTAGCCCGAGCCGCCGAAGCACTGCAGCGACACGCCGAGCAGCTCGTAGACCTTCTCCGAGCAGTAGCCCTTGAGCAGCGGCAGGAGCATGTCGTTGAGCCTGTCCAGCTCGCGGGCCTCCTGGGCGCCGTGTCCGCCGAGCAGCTCCACCTGGTCCTGCAGGTGCGCGAGGTAGAGCCCCAGCGCGCGCATGCCGTGGGCCACGCTCTTCTGGAGCATCAGCATCCGCCGCACGTCCGGGTGGGCGATGATCCGCACCCGGGGCGCCGTCTTGTCCTGCGACTGGAGGAGGTCTGCGCCCTGCACCCGCTCCTTCGCGAACTCGGCCGCGTTGAGGTACGCGGTGGAGAGCGTGGCCATGGACTTCATGCCCACCGCCATCCGCGCCTGCTCGATGACGTGGAACATCTGCCGGATGCCGTCGTGCACCTCGCCCACCAGCACGCCGCGCGCAGGCCCGCGCTCGCCGAAGGTCATCTCGCAGGTGGCGGAGGCCTTGATGCCCATCTTCTTTTCGATGTTGGTGCAGTACGCGCCGTTGCGCTCCGAGGTCATGTTCCCGTCCTCGTCGACCCAGAACTTGGGGACGATGAACATGGACAAACCCTTGGTGCCGGGCCCCGCGCCTTCGGGCCGCGCCAGGACCAGGTGGACGATGTTCTCCGCCGCGTCGAAGTCGCCGTTGGTGATGAAGCGCTTCACGCCCTCGATCTCCCAGACCTCGCCCTCCACGTGCCGCGCCTTCGTCCGCGCCGCGCCCACGTCACTGCCGGCGTCCGGCTCGGTGAGCACCATGGAGCCGCCCCAGTTGCGCTCGATCATCGGCCGGGCGAAGCGCCGCTTCTGCGACTCGGTCCCCAGCTTGTCGATGATCGTCGCGATGAACCCACCGAAGGCATAGAAGCCGATCGCCGGGGCCGAGCCCGCGATGAGCTCGAACGCGGCCCAGCGCAACGACGGCGGCGCGCCCATCCCGCCGAGGTGGGTGGGGACCTCCAGCAGGTGCCAGCCCTGCTCGTAGAGCGCGGCCATGCTCTTCTTCAGGGACTCGGGCAGCCCCACGTTGCCGTCCGCGTCCAGCGTCAGCGGCGTGCGGTCGGCGTCGTAGAAGCTCTCCGCCAGCTCGTTCACCGCGAGCCGCTCCAGCGCCGCGAGGGCCTCGCGCGCGGTGGTCTCGTCCATGCCGGCGTAGGGGCCCTTGCCCAGGGAGGTGCGGCCCACGTCGTGGACCTCGAACAGGTTGAAGAAGATGTCGCGGAGATCGCTCTTGTAGTGGGGGGCCTGGCTCATGACGCGCGATGACAACCGCTCGCGGCCCGCGTGACAAGTTCCGCGCGCGTTCAGTCGACGCCCGCGGGTGTCTCTCCGCCCAACACGTCCTCGTCCTCGGCCTCGTCCGGCTCCACCGGCGCAGGCTCGCGAAGCGGCGGCGGCGGCCAGGGACGTCCGGCCTCCTCCTCGCGCGCCTCGAGGAAGGCCAGCATCCGCCTCGCCACCGGATCGCCCGGCGCCCCGAGCCGCTTGAGGATGCTCACGTGGTTTCGCCCCGCCACGCCCACCACCTCCGCCCGCGCGCCCGCCGCCCGGAGCCGCTCACCGAACGCCCGCGCCTGCTTCACCGCCGCCGCGCGTCCCACCACGTGGAAGAGCAGGAACGCCGGCAGCGGCGCGCCGCCCTCGTGGACGTGGTGAAGGGGCGAGGCGTCCACCCACCGGGCAGGATCGTCCCCGAACGCCTGCAGGTACATCTGGCGGGACCAACCGCGCGCGCCTGGGATGCGGCCCAGCACGTCGTAGCCGGAGCCATCGAGCAGCACCACGCCTCGGATGAAGTCGGAGGGCGCCATCCCATGCGCGCCGAGCCTGCGCCCATCCGTCGTCACCAGCGCCGCGAGGTGCGCGCCCGCGCTGTGGCCGAGCAGGTACATCCGCTCCGGATCCGCGCCCCACTTCGTCGCGTTCCGGCGCAGGAAGGCCAGCGCGGCGGCCACGTCCTCCACGTGCGCGGGATGCTGCACCGCGGGGGAGAGCCGGTAGTTGATCGACGCGTAGACGAAGCCGTGGCGCGCAAGCCAGGAGCCGCGGCGGGTGCTCCTGCCCTTGTCCCCTTCCGACCAGCCGCCGCCGTGGATGAAGACGAGGAACGGAAGCGGCCGGGGCTTCGCGTCGCCCTGGCGTGGAACCTTCGGCTCGTAGACGTCGAGCGCGTGGCGAACCGGATCCTCGCCGTAGCGGAGGTCGCGGTGGACGGTGACCGGAACGTGGGGGGGCGCGGCGGCGAAGGTCACCACCGCGGCGAGCGCCAGCGCGTGCACGGGCAGAAGTTCACCCCATCCGGCGCCGTCTGGCCATCGGTTCACATCGGCGGGACGAAACGGGTGCGCGTTGCGTGCGGTTCGCGTCAGAGTCGGCGCCGGAGAGCAGATTCGTGAACCTCGAAGAGTTGCGGGCGGTGACAGAGCGTTTCGCGCGGGAGGAGGTCGCGCCCCGGGCGGAGGAGACCGACCGTCAGGCGCGCTGGCCGGAGGAGCTTCTGCGCGCGCTGCAGGCGGAGGGTCTGGGCGGACTGGTGGTGCCGCAGTCCGCCGGCGGGCTGGGGCACGGGCTGGAGGGACTCGCGCTGGTCTGCGAGATCCTCGGGGAGGCGTGCGCGTCCACCGCGATGTGCTTCGGCATGCACTGCGTGGGATCGGCGGTGCTCGCGGCACGGGCGACGGAGGACCAGGTGGAGCGCTACCTGCGGCCCATCGCCCAGGGACGTCACCTCACCACGCTCGCGGTGTCGGAGCCGGGCACCGGCATCCACTTCTACCTCCCGCAGACCCGCCTCGAGCGAACCGGGGGCGGCGGCTACCGCCTCACCGGCACCAAGACCTTCGTCACCAACGGCGGGAACGCGGACTCGTACGTCGTCTCCACCGCGCCGGTGTCTCCGGAGGATGGGGGCCGCTTCTCCTGCGCCGTGGTGCGCTCCAACGCGCCGGGCGTCCGCTTCGAGGGCCGGTGGGAGGGGCTGGGGATGCGCGGCAACTCGGCGCGCGCGCTGGTGATGGACGGGACGGAGATCCCCCATGGGGACCTGCTCGGCGAGGAGGGCGATCAGATCTGGTACGTGTTCAACGTGGTGGCGCCGTACTTCATCATCGCCATGGCGGGCACCTACCTCGGCGTGGCGCAGGCGGCCCTCAACGAGGCCATCTCGCACCTGCGCCGCCGCACCTACGCGCACAGCGGGCGGGGCGCTGCGGACCAGCCGGTGGTGCAGCACCGGGTGGGCGAGCTGTGGGCGAAGGTGGCCCGGACCCGCGCGCTCATCCGCGACGCGGCGCGGCTGGGAGACGCGGGGAGTCCCGAAGCGCTGGCTGCGCTGTGTTCCGCGAAGGCGGAGGTGGCCCAGTGCGCGGCGGAGGTGACGGACGGGGCGATGGTGCTGGCCGGCGGCATCGGCTATCGCGAGGGCGG
>CAZCWA010000190.1:0-9186 GCA_964502265.1 uncultured Myxococcaceae bacterium
GCTCGGCTTCACCGGCACCGTGGCCGCGGCGCGCTTCCTCCTCCGCGGCGAGGTGATCGAATGACCGCGGCCGCCGAGATCCCGATCTGGCTGGGGATCATCGCCGGCGTGCTGCTCGTCTTCGGGTCCACGCTGACGCTCCTCGGTACCATCGGCGCGCTGATCCTGAACTCGTTCTACGACCGCGTGCACCCGCCCACGCTCGGCGCCACCCTGGGCGGCGCCTGCGTGATGGCCGCGTCGATCCTCTTCCATTCGGTCACCGACGGCCGGTTCGCGGTGCAGGAGGTGCTGCTGCTGGTCTTCCTCTTCATCACCTCACCGGTCACCCTGCTGCTGATCGTCCGCGCCGGCCTCCACCGGGACCGCGTGGAGGGCCGCAGCCCGGTGCCCGAGTTCGACGCGCTCGACGAGGCGGCCGCGCCGCCGGGCCCGGAGCGCCGCTGACCGCTCCGGCCGGTCACAGCTCCCGGAGCCGCAGCTTCCCCTCGTCCGTCACCTTCACCGCCCACGCGGTGCCGCAGTAGTTGCAGAGCACCTCCTCGCCCGCGCCGAAGGGATCGCCGGACGGGTTGTTGGCGTTGCAGGAGGGGCAGTCGAACTCCTGGAAGATGGAGGAGGCGCCGCGCCGCCCCTCGCGATCCTCGCGCTCCGCCTCGTCGTCGTAGTCGTAGCGTTCGTTCGGCATCGTCCGGGTCCTCACCAGCGGTTGAAGAAGTCGGTGGCCTCGGCGCGCGCGGCCTCCCGGGCGGTGGCCAACGACACGAGCCAGTCGTGCAGAGGCGTCCCCACCGGCGCGAAGCGGCGGACCTGCGCGGCGGGGAACTCGAGCACCTCGAGCTCGCCCACCGCCTGGACCGTGCACGAACGGCCGGCGGCGCGGCCCAGCGCCTCCCCTTCACCGACCACGTCTCCCTTCCTGGCGGTGCCCACCTGGATGCCCGCGCCGGAGACGGTCGTGATCAGGCGCGCCTCACCCTTGAGCAGGAGGAAGAGGCTGTCGCCGTCCTCACCCTCCACGAAGACGCGCCCACCGTCCGGGTGCCGGCGGCCGGTCACCTGCGACAGCGCCACCCTCAGCGAGTCCTGGCCGCAGAGGCGGACCAGGGGGCAGCGGCGCAGCTCCGGATCGTCGAAGATCCGATCCTCGAGGGTCATCCGCCGCAGCCTCCACTGCAGGGCAGCCTTCGGGTCCGGGCCGCTCAACGGACCTCCACCTCCGCAGGCCCGAGCGGGACGGCGCGGCACGGGGTGAGGGTCTTCGCGGGCGCGACGACGAGGAGGGCGAGGGAGCGGGCTCGGTCCACGCGGCGATTGTAGGGAAAAGGGCTGCTGAATGCCTGCCGCCCGCCCGCGTCGTGTTTCATGAACGTTGCAGAGGGCGCGGAGTCCGGGGGCAGGTGCCTGCCCGGTCGGTGCTGCATAGCTTCGCCGCGCCGAGGAGCGCACGGTGCACGAGATTCGCGGTTCGACAATCAAGGGGTTCGCCGTGGCCGCAGCGCTCCTCGCGTTGGTGGGCACGCGCATGGCACACGCGAATGAAGAGGCGGCGGGCAGGCACAGCGCGTTCGGGCCCGGCGAGCAGCTCACCTTCCGCGTTCAGTACCTCGGGATGCAGGCGGGGACCGCGCGGATCACCGTGGGCGCGGAGACGTTCCAGTGGGGCCGGCAGGTGCTCCCGCTCGTGGTGGAGGCGCGTACAGAGAAGCTCTTGAACTGGTACCCGATCCGGGACCGCTTCATCAGCTACTGGGATCCGTCGGCGGAGCGCTGCATCGGCAGCGACTTCTTCATGGACGAGAACCGCGTGCGGCGGCGCCAGCGGATAAAGCTCGATCACGAGACCGGCAAGGCCACGGTGACGCGCCAGCAGGAGGGCAAGGAGGAGCGCGTCCAGGAGTACGACGTGCCTACGGGCACGTACGACATGGCCGCCGCGACCTTCGCCCTGCGCAACCTGCCGCTCGACATCGGCCAGCGCCACGAGCTGCCGGTCTTCACCGGACGGCGCGCCTTCATCATGCAGGCGACGGTGGAGCGGCGTGAGGTGCTGAAGACCGCGCAGGGCAACCGCGACACCTTCCGGGTGCGCGTGAAGACGGGGTTCGACGGCAAGTTCGAATCGAAGCGGGACATCGTGACCTGGCTGAGCGCGGACGAGGCGAAGGTGCCGCTCCGGGTGGAGGCGGACTTCGTGCTGGGGACCATCCGGGCGGAGCTCGTCGAGTACAAGAGCGGCCGGCGCTACCTGCTCTCGTCCGTGAAGGGTCCAGACACACAAGGCGGGTGACCATGGCGGGGCGGGGTGTGTGGCAGGGCGTGGCGGTGGGTCTGCTGGGAGCGAGCGCGTTCGGGCTCTGGCTCGCGTTCGATCCGGCGACGGCCTCGGCGAAGGACGCGGTTCCCGGAAGCTCTGACGAGGCGCCGGCGAAGACGCAGCCCTGGGCGCGCGCGGTGTCTCCCTTCGTGAAGGTGCGGCCCGGAGACGATCCTGCGGGGACCGGAACGTTCTCCATCTCCCTGGGGCGCGGCGAGTGCGAGGGCCTGCAGGTGTACGCAGCACCCGGCGCGAAGGCGGTGGACGCGCAGGTCGAGGCGCTCGAGCCGGTGAAGCCCGTGACCAAGAAGAAGGACGCAGCGCCGCTCGGGGCCCGCCTGTACCGCGTGGAGTACGTGGAGGTGAAGACGGCCTCCAACATCGAGGGCGCGACCGGGCTGTGGCCGGATCCGCTGATCCCGGTGGAGGACGCGTACACCGGAGAGCGCCGCCGCGCGCTGCCGCACGACTCGACCGCCCAGCGCCCGCTCGTCCTCTACGTGGAGGTCTGCGCGCCGGAGTCGCTCGCGCCGGGCGCGTACCAGGGAGCGGTGGTGCTGCGCGCGAAGAACCGCGAGCAGACGCGGATCGCGATCGACGCGCAGGTGCAGCCGTTCGTGCTGCCGGCCACCTCGTCCCTGCCCAACACGTTCGGGATCTCGACCTTCTCGCTCGCCACCGGTCACGGGGTGGAGGCGCTGACGGACGAGGGACGCGCGCTGCTCTTCCGTTACGGCCAGGCCGCGCTGATGCACCGGTTCAGCCTGCACGGCATGGGCATCGATCCGCCGCCCACGCGCGTGGAGAAGGGCGAGGCGATCATCGACTGGAGCGGCTACGACAAGGAGGTGGGGCCGTTCCTCGAGGGCACCGCCCTGCCCTCCGGCGCGCGCTTCACCACCACCGAGGTGCGGCAGAACCCGTGGCTGAAGACCGAGGCGGAGCGGCTCGCGTACCTGCGCGCGTTCCGCAAGCACTTCGACGAGAAGGGCTGGAACGCGCAGCTCTTCTTCTACGCCAAGGACGAGCCCAAGCCGGAGGACGTGCCCCAGGTCCTGCGCGAGTCCCGCGAGGCGCGTACCGTGGGCCGGCTGCCGGTCCTGGTGACGCACTGGATCGACGAGACGCTCACGCCCGCCGCGGACATCGTCTCGCCCACCCTGAACTGCTTCTTCAAGCGCGCAGGTCCGCAGACGTGCCCGAAGGTGACCCCGGTCGAAGGGATGCGCCGCGTGGCCGGGCCGAAGAAGCAGATCTGGTGGTACCAGGCCTGCCCCGCCCACGGCTGCGACGCCGGGATCTTCGGGGACAAGGCGCTCGACCGCGCGTACTCGGGCTGGCCCTCGTACATGGTGGATCACCCGGCCACGCTCAACCGCGCGATGGGCGTGCTCGGCTGGCTGACCGGCGTGGACGGCGAGCTCTATTTCGCCACCGTCTACGCCTACAACTTCCGCGACCCGTGGACCGAGGGCGTCTGGGACTTCGGCGGCAACGGAGATGGCACCTTCTTCTATCCGGGCACGCCGAAGAAGATCGGTGGCAAGAGCCACATCCCGGTGGAGTCGCTGCGGCTCAAGCACCTGCGCGACGGGCTCGAGGACTACGAGTACCTCCACGCGCTGCAGAAGCTCGGCGCGGGCGACTTCGCCCGGAAGAAGGCCGCCACGCTCGCCCGGTCCGGCTACGACATCGAGCGCGACCACGAGAAGTGGTCCAGGGTCCGCGCCGAGCTCTCGGGGCGGCTGAGCCAGCTCTGGAAAGAGGGGGACGAATACGCTCCGCGGCCACGCGTCCAACCCGCGAGATGATGATCTTCCGCCCCCGCGTCCTCGAAGCCTCGCTGTTCGCCACCGTCCTCGGTGTCGCGCTGGTCTCCGGCGCCGCGCGGGCGCAGCCTCCGGCCGCTCCTCCCGACGTGGAGTGCCGCGCGCTGGGGCCGCTGGATCCGAAGCGCGCCTTCAGCACCGGCGAGGTGCTCGAGTACGCGCTCGACGCGATGGGCGCGGAGGCGGGCACGCTGACCGTCCGGGTGCTCCCCCAGAAGGGCGATTCGCTGCCCATCGAGGCCACCGCCGCGACCAACACCTTCTTCTCCAAGGTGCGCCGCGTGAAGGCCACCGCGACCTCCTACCTGAAGGCGCGCACGCTGCGGCCCACGCGCTACGTGGAGGACGCGCTGGAGAACGAGGTGCACCGCCTGTCCACCGTCACCTTCGGGCCCGGGCGCACGGCGAAGCTCGAGTACGCCACCAACGGCCGCGCCGGAAAACGCACCCTGCGTCACGGCGCCGAGGCGCTCGATCCGGTGGGCGCCATCTTCCTGCTCCGCCAGCTCCCGCTGAAGGAGGGCCTGCCCTTGTGCTTCGACGCGTACGCGATCCGCACCATGTGGCGGGTGACCGGGAAGGTGGTGGGCAAGGAGAAGGTCTCGCTCAAGGTCGGCCAGTTCGAAGCGTGGCACCTGCAGGGCGAGGCCGTCGCGGTGAACAACCCGAAGCTCCGCCGCGAGGTCCACCTCTGGATCAGCGCCGACGAGCGACGGCTCCCGCTCGCTTCGGTGGGGGTGATCGACCTGGGCGCGGTGCGCGCGACGCTCGGCTCGTACAGCCGTCCGGACGGGACGGTGAAGGCCGAGGGCAAGGAGTCGCTGAAGTGGTGAGGGCGGCTACGGCGCAGCGCCCGGAGTCGCCGCCGGGAGCGCGTTGGCGGGCGGGATGCCCGGCGGCAGCGGGATCGCGGGCGCAGCGTTGACGGGCGCCGGCAGGGGCGTCACACCCGGCGCCACCGGCGTGGCGTTCAGTGGGGCGACGGTCTGCGGCAGCGGCACCGCATCCGGCGTGGCGGTGGTGGAAGCCGTCGCCGCGGTCGAAGGCGGCGTGTCGAGCGCGGGACCCCCCACGTCCACCTCGGGCGCAGCGGGCAGCGGCAGCGCCCTCTCTGCGTTCACCGGCGCCACCGTGTCCGGCAGCGGCACGGCGGGCAACGACGGGTCCACGCTCCTCGGCAGGTCCGCCTCGGCCCCCGCGAAGTCCGGCGGCGGGACGTTGCCCGAGCCTTGCGTGCTCGCGTCGGCCGGGAACTGCGAGCCGAAGCCCGCCGCACCGCCCCCGCCCACCGCGAGCTGCGACTGCGTCACCGGCACCACCGGCAGGTTGGGAACGAGCCGGCCCATCACCTCGATGCGCGGGCTCTCGAAGACGGCGAGCAGGTAGCCGGGAAGGAGCTCACTGCGGACCACCGGCGCGTACACCAGCAGCTCCGCGTCCTCCCAGCGCGCTGCGGGCAAGCGCCGGTTGGTGTCGTCGTCCGCATGGACGCCGGTGGCCAGCGCGAACACCTGGACCGGCGTGGCCTCCTCCACCACCCGCCCGTTGTGGGTGACGCGCGCCACGCCCACCAGCGCCACCGCCGCGCGCGCCGAGGGCAGCGACGGAGGTCCAAAGCCCGTGTGCCCGAACACCTCGGGCCACAACATCACGCCTCCCTGGACCGGTCCGCTCACGCCCAGCTCGCCGAGCCGAGCGGGCGGCATCTCCTCCGGCAACCCCACGTCCGTGAGCTCCAGCGAGAAGCGGTCCACGCCGCTGCGGAGCGTCAACGTGAGCGTGGCCTCGTCACCCCTCACCGCGCGTGGCCGTTGGTCGAGGTCGGTGACGGTGAGCGACGCATCCCCGCGCACCGCCTCCCAATCGTCGACCGACGCATCCGGACCGCGGTTGAGGAAAACGTCGGTGCCGCTGGCGGTGGCGCTGCCTTCGCGTGGCGGCTGCTGGGCCGAAGCGAACGTCGACCCCGCCATCACCGAGGCCACGAGCCACCGTCTCCACGCCGTGCCGTTCCCGAAGCCCATGCCCGCCTCCCCTCCCCGGGGAAGCTAGGCAGCGCGCTGTGCGGAGGGGCGGTGCGAGCGCAGAAACGCAAACCGCCCGGCCGTTGAGCGACCGGGCGGAGGGAGCACGTGAGGGCTGGCGTTCCCGCCGGCTAGATGAGCCCGCGCGCGCGGCGGATCTGCTCGATCGTCTTGTTGTACTCGATGTCGAACGCCGAGGTGCCCTCCTGGAGGTGCTTGAGCCGGCCGCGCGCCTCGCGGTCGATCTCCTCGTCGATGTCGAGGTGCTTCTTCATGATCGCGAAGACCTTCGTCCGGATCGCGTTGTCCGGCGAGTAGACCTCTTCGACGTTCCGGCTGATGAGCAGGAACTCGATCATCTGGTTGATGACGAACTCGATGCCCTCATCACCCATCTTGAAGCCGCGGACGTCCGCCATCTCGCGCTTCACCTGGTTGAACTTGCTGCCATCGTAGCCGCGGCGCTCGAGCGCCTCGCGCGTGGCCTGGTTCACCCGCTCTTCGTTCGCGAGGTACTCACGCATGATCGCCGACATGTCCATCTCGGCGTCAGCGATGCGCATGGGCTCCACCTCGATGTCCCCGTCGGCGGTGAGCTTCTGAACGACCTCGCGCGAAATGATGGGGATCACCTTCGGATAGATCCGCATAAATCCTTTCCTCGCCCCTCTGCCGGACGTGAAAAAACTGGCTCCGCTATAGACCAGCAGCCAAGCGTGAACAATGAAATTTCCGGCGTTTTGTAAGCGCGAATCTACTCACCTCGCGCCGTCGCGGAAGCCGTCGGGGCAGGTCCTGCGTCCTCCAGTGACGCTTCGCGGACAGCATCGGCGCCCTCTTCCGGCGCGTTCATGTGGCCGTGCAGGAACGCGTGGATCCGCTCCGCCACCGCCGGCCCGAGCCCTTCCACCTCGGCGAGCGCCTCGATCGACGCCTCGCGGATCTTCTTCACCGAACCGAAGTGCCGCAGCAGCGCCTTGCGCCGTCCTTCGCCCACGCCGGGGATGTCCTCGAGCACCGACTTCAGCGTCCGTTTCCGCATCAGCGTCTGCTGGTAGGTGATGGCGAAGCGGTGCGCCTCGTCGCGCAGCCGCGTGAGCATGAACAGCTCCGCCGAGTTCTGCGCGAGCACGATCGGATCCTTCAGCCCCGACACGAACACGCGCTCCGGGCTCTTGCCGCCCGCGTCGAGCTCGCGCGACTTCGCCAGCGAGACCACGTCCACGCGCCGCTCCATGCCCTGGTCCTTGAGCGCCGCCATCGCCGAGGCGAGCTGTCCCTTGCCGCCGTCGATCACGAAGAGGTCCGGCAGGTCGTCCTCCGCGGCGCCGCGCCGGATCCTGCGCGAGATGACCTCGTACATCGCCGCGAAGTCGTCCTGACGTTCGATCGATTTGATCTTGAAGCGCCGGTAGTTCGACTTGTCCGCCTCGCCGTCCACCGACGCCACCTGCGACGCCACGATGTTCGCGCTCTGGAAGTGCGAGATGTCGAAGCACTCCATCCGGTGCGGCACGCGGGTGAGGTGCAGCCGGTCGCGCAGCTTCTCCAGCAGTGCCAGCGTCTCGTCCCGGTCGCGCTTGCGTTCGGCGAAGGCCTGCTCCGCGTTGCGCGCCGCCATCTTCACCAGGTCCAGCTTCTCGCCGCGCTGGGGGACGACCACGCGGACCTTCTCGCCCTTGAGGTCGCTGAGCAGGTCCGACAGCGCGCGGTGGCTCTCCGGCTCCACCGGCAGCACGACCTCCTTGGGCACGAAGTTCTCGCCCGAGTAGTAGAGGTTCACGAACTGTTCGACGAGCTCCGCGTCCGGGAACTCCTGGTTGCCGAAGGGGAAGGACTGCCCGCCGGTGATGCGGCCGCGGCGCACGTAGAGGATGTAGATGAGGAGCCGATCGCCCTCGCGGTAGAGGCCGATCACGTCCTGGTCCAGCAGATCGGTGGTTGCGATCTTCTGCCGCTCGAGGCTGCGCTCGATCGCGTAGAGCTGATCGCGCAGGCCCGCCGCCTCCTCGAAGCGCAGCGCCGCCACCGCGTCCCCCATCCGCAGCTTCAGCCGCGCCACCAGCTCGTTGGCCTTGCCCTCGAGGAAGAGGACCGCCTCGTTCACGCCGCGGTGGTAGTCCTCGCGCGGGATCTCGAACACGCACGGCGCCGGGCACCGGCCGATCTGGTGGAGCAGACACGGACGCTTGCGGTTCTGCAGCACGTGGTCGGTGCAGGTGCGGAGCTGGAAGTAGCGGTTGATGGTGCGCAGGGTCTCGCGGATGGACGACGCGGAAGAGTACGGCCCGAAGTAGAGCGCCCCGTCCTTCTGCACCCGCCGCACGACCTCGAGCCGCGGGTAGTCCTCGCGCACGTCGAGCCGCAGACAGATGAAGTTCTTGTCGTCGCGCAGCTTCACGTTGAAGCGCGGCTGATGCTTCTTGATCAGCTCGTTCTCGAGGAGGAGCGCCTCCTTCTCGTTCCCGACGATCACCGTCTCGAGATCCCCGAGGATCCGTTCGAGAAGCGGCACGAAGGCGCGACCGTCGCCGCCGCGATCGAAGTACGATCGGACACGCGCGCGCAGGCTCTTGGCCTTCCCGACGTAGATGACCTCGCCCTTCCGGTCCTTCATCAGGTAGACCCCGGGCTCGGTCGGGAGCTGGGCGATCTTCTCTCGGAGGGCGGCATCCATGGTGGTTCGGACGGGACCTCTGCAGCGTAACGCCGGAGGAAGCAACCGGCGTCGCCTTCTCCTCCTCGGCGGGCTCGCCTTCGTGCTCGGAGGACTGGCCGGCGTGACGGGCTGCAAGCGCACGGAGCCCGGTCCGGACGTTCCTTTCGGCGGGAGCACCCTGCGCGCGCCCTCCGGCTGGACGCTCGCCGAGCAGCAGCGCACCGACGAACTGGAGCGCGTGAACCTCTCCGGGCCGGATGGACGGGTGACCTGTCAGCTCACCCGGGTGAAGGGCGGCGGCTCACCCGAGGCGCTGGAGCGGTACCTCGCCCAATCGCGCGACTACTTCAATGCGAA
>CAZCWA010000191.1:0-9180 GCA_964502265.1 uncultured Myxococcaceae bacterium
CAGACGACCCGGACGTCCACGACCTTGGGAGCGACCTCGCCCACGCGGCGGACCTCGCCCTCCTGCAGCGCGCGCAGGAGCTTGGCCTGGAGCGCGAGCGGCATCTCGCCGATCTCGTCGAGGAAGAGCACGCCCCCATCCGCCGACTCGAAGAGGCCCTTGCGGGACTGGTGCGCGCCGGTGAAGGCGCCGCGGCTGTGGCCGAAGAGCTCCGACTCGAGCAGCTCCGCCGGCAGCGCCGCCACGTTCACCGCCACGAACGGCTGATCGCGGCGCGGGCTGTTCACGTGCAGCGCTCGGGCGACCACCTCCTTGCCGGTCCCGCTCTCGCCGAGGATGACCACCGGCGCATCCGTCTTCGCGAAGCGCGCCACGCGGGTGAAGAGGGTCCGCATCGCCGGGCTCGCGCAGACCATCCGGCCGCGCTGCCGGGCGGTGAGCACGTCGGGCAGCAGGCCGCAGTGGGTGCAGACCTCCTTCTGCTCGTCCTGCGACGAGGAGGGGCCAAGCGGGAGCGATGCCGGCGGCGTCGAGGTGACGTGGAGGTTCATGCTGAGGCTGTCCACTGCAGATGGGGTGCCACGCGCGCAGGACCTCGGCCCGCCCCGTGCGGCGCTCGCCGCGCAACAGCCCGCTCCAGAGTGGAACACGCGGAACGGATGGAGCAGCGACACCGGCCAGGAACGCCTCGGATCGCGCGCAGAATTTTCGCGGCGACGGCGCTGGGGCGTGGAGGTGCGCAAGGCCTGCGCGGAACACCCTTTGCTCAGGGCGCTGGGCGACGCGCGGCCCACCCCAGACTGAACCCCTTCCGTCGCGCGCAGGGAAGTCATGAGACACAAGAGACTCTGGCTGACGCTCGGCCTCGTCGTGGTCGCCTCGTTCGCGGTGCTGATCGCCGAGGGCCTCAAGCTGACGCGTGAGATGCCGCCCCTCCCGGGTGAGGTGCTCGCCGCCGACGGGACGAAGCTCTTCGATCGGGAGACCATCCTCGACGGCCAGAACGCCTGGCAGTCCATCGGCGGGCAACAGGTGGGCTCGGTGTGGGGACACGGCGCGTATGTGGCGCCGGACTGGTCGGCCGATTGGCTGCACCGGGAGAGCGTCTTCCTGCTCGATCGCTGGGCGCGCGTGGAGGGTCATGCCTCGTGGGAGGTCGCGCCGGCGGAGACGCAGGCCGCGCTGCAGGCGCGGCTGCAGGGGCTGATGCGGACCAACGGTTACGACGCAGAGAACGACCGCCTGGTGCTGCCGCCGGAGCGGGTGGAGGCGTTCGCCGAGGTGGGCGCGCACTTCACCGACGTGTTCCTCAACGGCCGCGCCGAGTACGCCATCCCGCCGGGCGCGCTGAAGGACCCGGAGAAGCTGAAGGCGATGAACGCGTTCTTCTTCTGGTCGAGCTGGGCGGCCTCCACCAACCGGCCGGGCCAGAACGTGAGCTACACCCAGAACTGGCCGCACGAGCCGCTGGTGGCGAACGTGGCGGTGCCCGGCGCGGTGATGTGGACCTTCATCTCCATCATCCTGCTGCTCGCCGGCGTGGGCGCGCTCGTCTGGTACGTGAGCCGTCAGAAGGACGAACACGACGAGCCCATCCCGGAGCGCGATCCGTTCTCGGGCCTGAAGCTCACCCCGAGCCAGCGCGCGACCTTCAAGTACTTCGCGGTGGTGGGCGTGATGATGCTCGCGCAGGTGGGCCTGGGGATCCTCACCGCGCACTACGGCGTCGAGGGCCACGCGCTCTTCGGCATCCCGCTGGCGGAGATCCTGCCGTACAGCGTGACGCGGAGCTGGCACACGCAACTGGGCGTCCTGTGGATCGCCACCGCGTGGCTCGCCACCGGCCTCTTCGTGGGTCCGGCGGTCACCGGTCAGGAGCCGAAGTACCAGCGCGCGGGTGTGAACTTCCTCTTCGTCTGCCTGCTCGTCATCGTCGCCGGCTCGATGGCCGGTCAGTGGCTCTCGGTGCAGCAGAAGCTCGGCGGCAACGTCTGGTACTGGCTCGGTCACCAGGGCTGGGAGTACGTGGACATCGGCCGCTTCTGGCAGATCTTCCTCTTCGTCGGCCTCTTCGTCTGGCTCTTCCTCACCGCGCGCGCCATCTGGCCGGCCCTTCGTGCGCCGTCCGAGCACCGCCCGCTGCTCGTCCTCTTCGCGCTCTCGGCGGGCGCCATCGCCCTCTTCTACGGCGCCGGCCTGATGTACGGGCAGCGCAGCCACATCAGCATCGTGGAGTACTGGCGCTGGTGGGTGGTGCACCTGTGGGTGGAGGGCTTCTTCGAGGTCTTCGCCACGGTGGTGATGTCCTTCCTCTTCGTCCGCATGGGCCTGATGCGCGCGAAGGTGGCCACGCCGCTGGTGCTCTTCTCGACGATCATCTTCCTCGCCGGCGGCATCCTCGGGACCTTCCACCACCTCTACTTCAGCGGCACCTCCACCTCGATCCTCGCCATCGGCGCGAGCTTCAGCGCCCTCGAGATCGTCCCCCTGGTGCTGGTGGGCCGCGAGGTCTGGCCGCAGATCCGGATGTCGAAGGCGGGTGGGTGGCTCGCCGACTACAAGTGGCCGATCCTCTTCTTCATCAGCGTGGCCTTCTGGAACCTGGTGGGCGCGGGCGTGTTCGGCTTCCTCATCAACCCGCCCATCGCGCTCTACTACATGCAGGGCCTCAACCTGACCCCGCTGCACGGCCACACCGCGCTGTTCGGCGTGTACGGGATGCTGGGCATCGGCCTCATGCTCTTCTGCCTGCGGCTGATGACCCACGGGCTGCGCTGGAACGAGAAGCTGCTCAAGTGGGGCTTCTGGTCGCTCAACGGCGGCCTGGTGGCGATGTCGGTGATGTCGCTGCTCCCCATCGGCCTTCTGCAGACGTGGGCGGCGGTGGAGCACGGCACCTGGTTCGCGCGCAGCGCCGAGTTCCTCCAGACGCCGCTGATGGACACGCTGCGCTGGCTTCGCGCGCCGGGCGATACGATCTTCGCCGTCGGCATGGGCCTCATCACCTGGTTCGTGATCGGCCTGAAGACGGGCTGGTCGCTCCAGCCGGCCGGCGGAACCGGGGACGTGCGCGAGCTGGGACCGGGGGGCGTGGCCGCGCCACTCCCCGCCCGCATGGCGCCGCAGCAGAAGGTGAAGTGAGCACGCAGTCGCAGAATGCCAACGTTGACCGCCGCTTCCTGACGGCGGTCGCCGGCCCCGCCCTGCCCCTCCCCGCCGAGGGACAAGGCGGGGCTTCTGCGATCCACCCGCACGACTTTCTGCACCGTTCTCCGCTCGGGCTGTGGTGTGCTTGGCGTCTCGCCCGTGGCTGCGGCTGCGTGCGGGGCAAGCACCCATCACAGGAGGGGTTTCAACATGCGTCGTCTCACTGCAGCAGTTGCCGGAATCGTTCTGTTCTCGTCGGGCGCGGCCCTCGCGGCGCCGTATGGCGCCTCGGGCTGTGGCCTCGGGTCCGTTCTTCTCGGGGACCAGAAGGGGATCGTCCAGGTCTTCGGATCGACCCTCAACCTTCTCTTCGCCAACCAGACCTTCGGCATCACCTTCGGCACGCTCAACTGCGGCGAGGCGAGCGTGAAGGGCGTGGCCCAGAACACGAAGATCTACATCGAGGCCAACCGCGAGGTGGTGGCCAAGGACATCTCGCGCGGCCAGGGTGACACCATCATCGGCCTCGCGGCGATCGCCGGCTGCCGTGACACCGCCCAGGTGGGCGCGGCGCTGCAGAAGAACTACGAGCGGATCTTCCCCACCACCAAGGTGGAGAGCGAGCAGGTCACCCACGCGATCCTCGAGACCCTCCGCGCGGACGAGGCGCTCGCCTGCCAGCAGGTGATCTGAACCGCAGCGTGACGTAGAGACACAGGCCGGGGCGCTCGCAGCGGGCGTCCCGGCTTTTTTTCTCCACGCTGCGAGGTGATGCGACGTGACGCGCGGGTGGATGTCCCTCTTCGTTCTTTGGGCGGTGGTGTGCGGTCGGGCGGCGTGGGCATCGGAGGGATCGGCGCCGGTCGAAGCGCTCGTGGCGCGGGCGCATGAGCTGAAGCTCGCGGAGTCGCCGCAGTGGCGCCGGCTGGTGCACTACCAGAGCGCCCTCTTCGGCTGGCGCAGCGAGGCCGACGGTCCCGCGTTCTTCCTCGCGAAGGATGGCAAGACGAACCCACGCGCCGAGCTGGAGGCGACGGTGCGGGCGGTGTTCGCCGGACCGTCGGAGCCGACGGGCGAAGGGGGTCACGCCGCGTGCAGGTTCCCGGCGCGCCGGGCGGTGCTGATGAAGGCGCTGCAGTTGGAGCCCTCGCAGTGGCCCGCCCCACCCTGCCCGGAGCTCGCGGAGTTCGTGGGCCGGGTGGCCGCGCGTTCGGTCACGCTGAGCTTCAGCACCTACTACCTCGGCAACCCCTCCTCGGTGTTCGGCCACACCTTCCTGCGCCTGAACCGCGACGAGCAGCTCCCCGACGGCCGGCAGAAGGAGCTGTTGGATTGGGGCGTGAACTTCGGCGGGGCGGTGAACACCACCGACCCGGTGCTCTACGGGCTGCGCGGCTTGACCGGCGGCTACCGGGGCGAGTTCCTCAGCATGCCGTACTACTACAAGGTCCGGGAGTACAACGACTTCGAGTCCCGCGATCTCTGGGAGTACCGGCTCTCGCTCCGGCCAGAGGAGGTCGACTTGCTCGTGCTCCACCTGTGGGAACTCGGGCACACGTGGTTCGACTACTTCTACATCGACGAGAACTGTTCCTGGCACCTGCTCACCGCGCTGGAGGCGGCGGCGCCACGACTGGACCTGTCGAAGTACCTGCGCGCTGCGGTGCTGCCAGGAGACGCGGTGAGGGTGGTCTGGAACACGCCGGGGCTGGTGGAGTCGGTGCACTACCGCCCGTCGCTGCGCACGCAGTTCGAGCGGCGCGCCTCGGAGCTCGACCCGCTGTCGCTGCGGGCGCTGGAAGCGCTGCAGACCGACCCGAAGGCGCCGGTCGAAGGAAGCAAAGAGGTCCAGGCCGCTGTGCTCGATGCTGCGATGGATCTGCTCGACGTCCGTCACGCAAAGGATCTCGTCTTCAAAACCGCGCCCGAGGTCGAGGAGCAGCGCCACCGGCTGATGGTTCGGCGCGCGCGGCTCGGTCTGCCTTCCGCCGATCTCGACGGCGGGGCACCGGCGAAGGACGCGCCGCACCTCTCGCATGGCAGCGGGCGCCTCGGGATCGGCGGCGGCGTCTCCGGAGGCGAGCCGTTCGCGCGCCTCTCCTACCGGTTGCTGCTCCACGACCTGCAGGATCCCCAGGTGGGCTATCCCCGCTACCTGCGGATGGAGGTGCTCCCGCTGGAGCTCCGCTACGCGCCGCGGACACGGGAGGTTGCGCTCGAGCAGCTCGACCTCTTCCGCATGGAGTACCTGCCCGCGGTCACGCGCTTCTCGCTCAACGCATCGCATGCCACGCGCATCGGATTGACCACCGTCCGTGACGGCGGCTGCGATGGCTGCCTGGTGGGGAGGATTGAGGGCGCGGGGGGCCTGAGCACGGAGCCGTTTCCTGGTGGGCCGTTGCTGTTCGCGCTCGGTACCGCGGCGGTGGCGGGCGGCCCCGACCTGGCGGGCGTCCTCGGAGGGCCGGTGCGGCCGTCCCTGGGTGCGCGCGTCGGGATGCGCTGGCACCTGACCGGCTGGCTCTCCGCCCTCGCCACCGCAGACGGCTGGCTGCACGGCGAGTCCCGGATTCGCCCCGCTTGGACCGCCAGCGGCGGCGCACGTCTCCACCTCTCGAAGCTTCTCTCGCTCGACCTGGAGGCGCGGCGGCTCGAAGAAGGACCCGAGTTCGGCGCGTCCCTCTACCTTTATTACTGAGGTCGCGATTGCCGGCGCGGGCGCCGTGGTTACGGTGTGCGCCGCATGTCCATCGTCCGATCGCTGCAGTGGCTCTTCGACCGCAACCAGTACCGGGAGGAGATCGCCAGGCAGAAGAGATGGATGAAGCCGAAGAAGCCCGGGGATCCGGACGGCGGCCCCGACCCGGAGGAGGAAGCGGACGTGCTCGCGGCCGCCGAGCACGAACGCCAGCGCGCGAAGGGCCCGCTGCGCTGCCGCGTGTGCGGAAGGCTGGAGGAGGAGAAGCCCTACTGCCCCGAGTGCCTCGCAGAGACCCTCGTCCGGTCGTGATTCACCGCGGCGGATGAGGGTAAGACCGGCCCATGCCCCGCACTCCGTCGTTGCTGTTCATTGTCCTCGCCTCGCTCGTTCTCACCTCGTTCGGATGCACCGCCGCGCGCGAGGGCAGGGCAAGGCCGGGCGTCCCCACGGACGTCGCCATCACGCTGCCCGGCGACTGCGCCCGCAGCGGGCCGCTGGTCTTCGTCGCGATGTCCGGGGAACTCGAGGTGCCACTGCGCGAGTGGACCGCGCGCTTCATGCCGGACGTCGAGGTCGCGCACGCCCCGCCTCTTCCGGCACCGCGCTCGGCGTGGACCGCAGGCAGGAACCAGTACGAGGGCAGCGCGCTGCTCGATGCTCTGGATGCGAATGCCGAGAATGCCCAGGTCGATGCCGCCACCGTGCGGCCGATCGTCATCGGCTTCATCGCGGAGGATCTCCACGCGCTCGAGATCCCGCAGTGGCGGTGGGCGTTCGGGGTGTTCCGGAACCGTTCAGCGGTCGTGTCCCTGTACCGCATGGCGGACCGTCCTGGCCGCGGGGTGGCGTCGCAGGCCGGGGCCGTTGGGCTCGCACCCGAGGTGGCAGCCCGTCTGTCGCGTCACGTCGCCCGCCTCCTGGGCGGGCTCTACTGCGGCTTCGAGCGCAGCGGACCACCGACCAGCGTGATGCGGGAGCAGGTGCTGGGCGTCGGCGATCTCGACGAGATCGATCTTCGCGACTGGCGCCGCGCGCCTTGAAGCACGACGCCGCTCGACCGTCCCCTTCTGCGCTCCGTCAGGCGTGCGGCAGTCACTCGACCAGCGCGGCGTATTGGTCGTAGCGCGCCTGGATCTCGGACACGTACTTCACCGGCTCGCTGCCCCGGCAGTACCCGTGCCGCGCGCGCTTGTAGTACTGCGGCTGCTGGAGGAGGAGCATGGCCTTCTCCACGTGGCCGAACCACCGGTTCGGGTCCCAGCCCTTCTCCACCGCCAGCCGCCGCGCGTCCGCCACGTGCCCGATCCCCGCGTTGTACGACGCGAGCGCGAACCGCACGCGGTGCTTGAAGGGGATCCGCGAGTCGAGATCCCGGATCAACCGCGCCAGGTAGAGCGTCCCCGCGTGCACGCCCTCCTCCGGGTCGGTGAGGTTGGTGAACCCGAGCGACTTCCCCGTCGCCGGCATCACCTGGAACAGGCCCTGCGCGCCGACCCAGCTCTTCGCCTGCGGATCGAACCGGCTCTCCTGGTACGCCACCGCCGCGAGCAGCCGCCAGTCGAGCCCGTACTTCGTCGCGTACTTCTTCAGCAGCGCGTCGTACTTCGAGAGCTGGCCGGCCTTGCCCGCGCGCTCCTCCTTGGCGCTGGCGATCCGGCGGCTGTTCTCGAAGTAGCGCGTCTTCGCCATGTTGTAGCGGAGCCCGCGGTACTCGCGCTGGATGAAGCCATCGAGGTGCGCGGCCAGCGCTTCGGCGTCCGGCCTCACCGCGAACGCGATCTCGCGCTTCGCCTCCTCCTCACCGCCCAGCGTCATCACCGCCTCCACGTCGTCCCGGTACGCCTGCTCCACCGCGAAGAGGTGGCTGTCCACGACGGTGAGGTCCACCTGCCCGTCCGCGAGCTGCGCGACGAGCTCCTCGAACTCCAGCTCCTCGGGCGCGTGCGCGATGGTGAAGGCGCCCGGCGTCCGGTCCAGCAGGGACCGCAGCGTCTCGTCGTACGAAGACGACCCGCGCACGTGAACGGTCTTCCCCACCAGGTCCTCGAGCCCCTTCACCCCTCCGCCCTTGCGCTGCACCAGCACCTCGTCCGCGAACAGGTAGGGCCTGGTGAACCGGACCTGCTGCGTGCGCTCGGGGGTGATCGTGAACGACGCGGCAATGACGTCGCCCCTGCCCTCCAGCAGCCACGGGACGAGCTCCTCGCGCGACGGCGGGATGATCACCTGCAGCCGCACCCCGAGCTCCTCGGCCACCATCTTCATCAACTCGTATTCGAAGCCGAAGGCCTGCCCTCGATGGACGAAGTAGGAGGCCGCGTTGTTGCGCGTGAGCATCCGGAGCACGCCGCGCTTCTTGATCCCCTCCAGGTCACCGGTGAAGCGGCGCTCCTTGTGCGAGGTCAGCGTGATGCGGGTGACGTATCGGTTGAGCGCCGCGCGAAGATCCTTCGCGTCCTTGCGGACCGCCCACGCGATCTGCCTGCCCTCGGCGATGGGGAAGAGCCCCTCCACGTCGTCGCTGAAGCTCTGGATCGCCTCCAGAAGGTGGCTGTCCACCACGGTCAGCGGCACCTCGCCGCGGCCCACGCGCCAGGCCGTGTCCGCCGGCTCCTCGTGCGCGGGGACGTTCACCGGCTTCACCGCGATCCCCTTCTCCGCGAGCACATGGAGCGAGTCCTCGTACGACGAGCCGCGACGCACGTGCACCGCGCGCCCGGCGAGCGCCTCCGGCGTGCGAGGCAGCCCCTCCGCACCGCGCCGTCCCACCACCACCTCCTTCACCGTCTGCCACGGGTGCGCGAAGGCCACCCGCGCCTCGCGGTCCGCGGTCACCGTCAGCTCCGCGGCGATGAGGTCGCCCTTCCCCGCCTCCAGCATCGGCAGCAGGTCGTCGAAGCGGTCCACGAGGATGAACTCCGCCACGAGGTCGTGCTCCGCCGCGAACGCCTGCGCAAGATCCCGCTCCCGCCCGAGCGCCGTCCCCTGCCGCGACAGGAGCTTCTCCTCGTCGCCCTCCACCAGCACCCGCAGCGTCCCGCGCTCCACGATGCGCTCGAGGTCCCACGGCTCCGACGGCAGCTCGCGGCCTCCACCCGGTGCAGAAACGAACCGCTGCTCCAGCGCCGCCTCGTCCAGCTCCGTGCTCCCGGCGTCCGCCGCCGCCGCCGCGCCCGGTCCCGACGCGTCCGCCTGCTTCCGCTTGCACCCCGACCCGCTCGCGACGAGCACCCCGAGCGCAAAGAGAAAAAGCCCTGCCGCCGCGCGACGACGATGCCGTCCGCCCATGCCCACCCCCGGTGAAGGATTGTTGGAGTTGCAAGCATCGCGGG
>CAZCWA010000192.1:0-9175 GCA_964502265.1 uncultured Myxococcaceae bacterium
GCGGACCATCCGGACATCACCACCGGCCTCTTCATCGGCTGGACCTTCACCAGCGGCCGCGTGCTGCACGTGCCGAAGCTCGGAATCCCGCGCGCGTTGAAGCGGGGCCTGACAATCGATCCGCACGCGCTCCCCGAGGTGGACGTGCTCATCCCCACCAACCCCTTCACCGCGATGCGGCTCACGGGCAAGCCCCAGCTCCCCATCGCGGTCTCGCACGAGAAGCTGGAGCAGCTCGCCCGTCTCGGGATGGCCGGGGCGTTCGCGTACTTCAAAGGTCGAACAGGAACCGTCCGCCGAGCACGACCTGGTGCGGGAGCACGTCCGTCCCCACCAGCGAGACCTCCGGCCGCAGCACCACGCTGAGCACGTGCCGCCTCCTCGCGTCCGGGCCACCCAACCGGTGGTGCCACGCGAGCTCCGGCCCGAGCCGCATCCCCACCGCGCGCTCTCCCTGAAGCTCTCCGCTGACGACCGCCGCGCTCGCGCCCAACGTGAGCTGCCAGAACGAGACCGGCGCGAACCACGCCCGGAGCTGCGCGCTGCGACTTTGCCGCCCATCAAGAAGCGCGGGCGCGAACCCCACCTCGAGCCCGAGATCCCACCCGGGGCGCCAACCCTGCTCGATCAACCGGCACGGCTGCTGCGCCCTCTCGATCACCTTGCCCCAGGCGGAGATCCGGTCCCCGCCGAGCGCCGCCCGCTCCTCCCTTCGCCGCTCCTCACACGCCGGGTCGGTCACGCCCCAGAGGTCGAAGACACCCACGCCGAAGCCCACCGAGACGAGCCCCTGCGCGCCCTGCGTCGTCAGCACCGGCGCGACGCCGACCGTGGGCCCGACCGACACCCGCGACCGCATCTGCTGGACCGGCGCCATCGCCCACTTCGGGGAGGCCTCGGCGGACGCGGCCGCAAGAAAGACCCAAAGAAGAAGGAGCGATTCCGTTCGACTCACGGCCACTCCGAACGGGCTCAGATCGCGCCCGGCTCCATCCCGGCGCCGCCGACCCCGCGCTCGTGGAAGGGCTCCTGGGAGAGCTGCATCAGCGCGCGGAACTCGGGCGAGTCCACCTCCATCAGGAGGAGCTCCAGGGACAGCTCACCGGGGACACGTCCCAGCTCCAGCTTCCGCACCTCACCGTGGAGGAGCGAGAGCGCGCTGTGTCCGCGCTGCCCGCCGGGGAGCTGCACGTCCACGTCCACCTCGTACCCTGCGCCCTTGCGGACCGGCAGAAGCCGCAGGCTGTAGTCGGACGCGCGCGAACCCTCGGGCCGGCGTTCAGCGCGGAGCGTCACGCCCTCCGCCCCGAGCAGCTTCGGCTGGGCGACGAGCTTCCCGTCCTGGTGGACCTCCACCGCGAAGTAGAGCTTCTGCGGAGTGACCTCCAGTGCGGGCGTGTGCGCCTTCTGGGCACAGGCGACCCCGAGGAGGAGGAGGGCGATGGAAATGAGCGCGCGCATGGGCTGTTGAGACGACTTTCGCCGCCCCCCGGTTTCAAAAGCAAGTCAGGGGCCAGGCCGAAAGTCCAGCGATCAAGCGGGCTTATCCCCTCGCCGGGCGGGTCCACCGTGACATCCGGCGCAGGCACCGGCGGTTGCCGCGACAAATTGGCAGGGTATTCTCCCGCGCCCCCCATGGACCGCACCGAACGCCTCCTCGATCTGGTCGCGCTGCTGCTCGACGCGCGCGAACCCATCTCCTGGGCGGAGCTGCGCGAGCACTTCCCGGAGGACTACGGCAAGGGCTCGGACGAGGCGGCGGAGCGCAAGTTCGAGCGCGACAAGGCGGAGCTTCTGGAGCTGGGGATCCCCATCACCTGGATCGTCGGCGACGACGAGCGCGGGGATGGGTACGTGGTGGATCGCGAGGCCTACTACCTCCCGCAGATCCAGCTCGATCCGGACGAATTGGCGGTGCTCTACGCGGCGGGCTCGGCGGCGCTGGCGTCGAACGCGTTCCCCGGCCGGTCGGATCTCGCCCACGCGCTGCGCAAGGTGGGGTTCTTCGCCGGCGAGGACGTGCCCACGCCGCGGGTGCGGATGGAACTCGGCGCCGTGCACGGGGACGAGGCCGAAGTGGGCGCCACGCTGGAGGCGCTGTGGGCGGCGGCGTCGTCTCGCAAGTTCGTGGAGATGGCGTACTGGTCGCCCAAGGCCGCGCAGCTCACCCGGCGCAGGGTGGATCCGTGGGGCCTCGCGCTGCGCCGCGGCATCTGGTCGCTGGTGGGCTTCTGCCATCTGCGTCAGGGGCTGCGCACCTTCCACGTCCACCGCATCCGCGAGCTGACCGTCAACGAGGCGAAGCCGCGCTCGCCGGACTTCGAGGTCCCGGCCGACTTCAAGCTGGACGACTACGTGGCCGCCTTCCCGTGGCAGTACCGCTTCCACGAGCCCATCGCGGTGACGCTCGAATTGCGCGACGAGCTCTCGCCCATGGCCCAGGGCCTCTTCAACACGCCGGGCGAACCCGACCTGTCTTCAGAGCCGGCGGCGACCCGCGTCACCGTGCAGGCCACGTCGCTCGACGGGCTTCTGCGCTACGTGCTCTCGCTGGGGCCCTCGTGCCGGGTGCGCTCGCCGGACATCGCGCGGGATCGGTTGAAGGCGCTGGCCGAGCAGGTGCTGCGCAAGCACGCGGATGGGGAGGCGGCGTAGATGGCACGGCCGGCGGCGAAGGCGAAGGGCGCGCGGGTGAAGAAGGCGGCGGCGGGCGGGAAGACGCCGGTGCACGAGCGGCTGAGGCGGCTGCTCTTCCTCGTGCCCTACGTGGCGAAGAACCAGGGCATCACGGTGGAGCGTCTGGCGCGCGAGCTGGGCATCACCCACGAGGCGCTGCTGGAGGAGCTGGACCTGCTCACCATGGTGGGCCGCCCGCCGTTCCAGCCGGACGACTACATCGACATCTACGTGGAGAACGATCAGGTCTTCGTGGATCTCGACCAGCGGCTCTCCGCACCGCCGAGGCTCACCGCATCCGAGGCGGCGGCGCTGGGGGCGGCGGGGGAGCTATTGCGTCCGGCGGCGGGCGAGGCGCTGGAGCGGGCACTGCGGAAGCTCGAGCGGGTGATCCCTGCCGGCGCGCGCGAGCGCTACCGCGAGATGCACCGGAAGATCGACGCGGGCGTGGGGGCGCCGGGCGAGCTGGGGCCGCTGGTGCGCGCGGTGGCGGACAAGCGCGAGGTGACCTTCGCCTACTTCACCCAGGGCCGTGGCGAGACCGAGCGGAGGCGGGTGCGTCCGCACGAGCTCTTCAGCCACAGAGGCCAGTGGTACCTCTCCGCCTTCGACCTGCAGCGCGGCGAGGACCGGCTCTTCCGGGTGGACCGGCTCTCGGACGTGGAGGTGACCGGCCAGGCGTTCGAGGCCCCGGACGTCCCGCGGGCGAACGTGCCGAACCCGGCGGCGCGCGGTGAGGTGAGGGTGCGCTTCTCCGCGCTGGCGGCCCCCTACGTGCGCGAGCGCTTCGGAGACGACGCGATGCCGGCGCCCGAGGGGGGAGTGGACGTGCTGGTATCCGGGGATTCGGAGCGCTGGCTCGTGCAGTGGGTGCTCTCGTTCGGTGGGGAGGCGTGGGTGATGGCGCCCGAGTGGGCACGCGTGGCCGTTGCTCGAACGGCACGTGCCTCGCTAGAGTCCTGACCTCTTCATGGGGTTCCAGCTCACCATCGCCGAAGGCAAGGAAGCAGGTCGCGAGTTCGTCTTCGAGCAGGAGAGCATCACCATCGGTCGCAGCAGTGATTGCGACGTGGTGCTCTACGACCCGGGCGTCTCTCGTCGGCACGCGCGCATCTTCACCCAGGGCGACGAGCACGTCGTCGAGGACATGGGGTCGTCCAACGGCACCAAGGTCAACGGCACGCTCGTCCGGAGGCAGCCGCTGCAGGACGGCGACTCGATCACGCTCGGGCCGGTGGTCTTCGCGTTCGCCGCCACCGTGCTGCCGGAGCCTTCGACCCACGAGAACGACGTCGCCGATCAGAGCACGCGGATCGTCTCGCTCGATCAGGTGAAGCGGCAGAAGGGCCGCGGCCAGGCGCTCGCGCCGCAGAACGCGGACGAGGCGTCGCTCCAGCAGATGGGCCGTCACCGCACCCAGGCGCTGCCGGCGGTCGCCCGTCCGAGGGCCGGTGCCACCAGCCGCGCGGGCAGGGCGCTGCCGGCGGAGGATCCGCCGGTGGACGACGGGCCCTCGGGCATCGTCCCCTCTCGGCCGAGGCGGAGCTCGGGGGCACTGGCGCAGGCAGAGCGGCCGTCCGGAGCGGAGCGGCCTTCTGCGTTGGACCGTCCGGTGAAGAGCGCGCAGGAGAGCAGGCCCGTGCTCAGCGCCGCCGAACGCGCGCGGATCCGGCGCGAGAACCCGGGGGCGCTGGGGGCGTTCAAGCTCTTCTGGATGGAGGCGCCGCAGAAGACGCGGAACCTCCTCTACGGCGGGGCGGGGCTGCTCGGGCTGGGGGTGGTGGCCGGCCTGTTCTGGCTGGTGCTCGGCGCAGGCGAGGTGGTGGATGACCGGCCGCCGGAGCCGAGCGTGCTGGACCGTCAGTCCATCGAGTACTCGTTCGGGCTGGGCGAGGGCGTGACGTACGAGCGCCCGGACATGAAGGTCTTCAACTTCGAGTACCTCTCGCCCACCCGCGCGCTGGTGATCATCTACTACCAGGCGCAGGACATCTCGCAGGGCGAGGTGAGCATCATCGCCAACGGGCGCGAGATCGGGATCGTGCCGCCGGACACGCTGGGCAGCGCGGACCAGATGCTGGACGTGGTGGTGCCGCCGGACGTGCTCAAGCGCGGCGAGCCCAACGAGATCATCTTCGACAACGTGCGCAACCCGCCGGGCAAGGAGTCGTGGCGGGTGTGGAACCTGCGCATCGATCCCATCCCGCTGCCGGAGATCCCCATCGACCAGCTCGTGCTCAAGGCGAAGGCCGAGTTCGACCGGGCGGCGCTCACCGAGGAGCGCAGCGAGGTGGGCGCGGAGAACCGCTACCTGGCGTGGAAGGGTTTTCGCGAGGCGTGGCTGCTGCTGGAGGGACACCCCGAGCCGCGGCCGGAGCTCTACATCATCTCCCGCGAGCGGATGCGGAAGGCGCAGCAGGAGCTGGACCGGACGTGCGCGCGGCTGATGCTGGAGGTCGAGCGCTTCTACAACCACCGTGACTGGGACGGCGCCCGCGCCACCCTGGACCACGTGGCCAAGTACTTCCCCAACGCCAACGACCAGATCTGCCCGCGCAAGGCGGAGATGAAGCGCTACAACTACGAGCTGTAGCGGCGTCCGCTGAACGACGTTGCTTCCCCAGGGTCCCGGCCCCACCTTCGAGGGGCATGCGGGGGGAGCAAGAGCTACTGGCGTTCGAGCTGCGGCTCCGGGAGGAGGCCTCGCGGCGCACGGCGGTGGAGGGGGCGTCGGCTGCCTTCGAGCCTGCGTCGGTCACGGTCCGGGACGGGGCCGAGGAGCCGACTTCGTTCCTGCCGGGACGGGCGGTGCCCGGGAATCGCTTCAAGCTGCTGCGGGACGGGGTGGAGGCGTTCCCCGAGATGCTGGACGCGATCCGCGGCGCGCGCAGGAAGATCCGGCTCGAGGTCTACATGTTCATCGACGATGCGGTCGGTGAGCTGTTCGGGCGCGCGCTGGCCGAGGCCGCGAAGCGGGGCGTGCAGGTGCACGTGCTCTACGACTGGATCGGGTCTCTGGGGACGCGGAGTGCGTTCTTCAAGCGGCTCCGGGCGCAGGGCGTGAACGTGCGGGCGTTCAAGCCGCTGTCGATCTCGCGGGGGTTCGGGGCGCTGGTGAGGCGGGACCACCGGAAGATCCTCGTGGTGGATGGAGAGATCGCGTTCGTGGGCGGGATCAACCTCGCCGCGCAGTGGGCGCCGAGAGGGCATGCCTCGGGAGGAGGCTGGCGGGACGACGTGATGCGGGTGGAGGGCCCGGCGGCGCTGACCATCGAGCGGCTGTTCTGCGCGAGCTGGCGGATGGAGGCGCAGAAGCGGCTCTACCGCCTGAAGCAGAAGGCGCGGCGCGGGACGGGGACGCGGGCCGGGGCGATCCGCAGACTGCACCGGGGTGACGTGCACGCGGTGGTGCTGTCGTCGCGAAGGAGCATCCACCGGGCGTACCTGAAGGCCATCGAGCACGCGCGCGAGTCGGTGATGATCGCCAACGCGTACTTCCTCCCGGACCGGAAGCTGCTCTCGGCGCTGAAGCGGGCCGCAAGGCGGGGCGTGACCGTGCAGCTCGTGCTGGCGGGGAAGAGCGACCACCCCATCGTCACCTGGGCCGGGCGAGCGCTCTACGACCAGATGCTGCGCGCCGGGATCCGGATCTTCGAGTGGTACGACGGCGTCCTCCACTCCAAGACGGCAGTGGTCGACGGGACCTGGGGGACGGTGGGCTCGTTCAACCTCGAGCCCATGAGCCTGCGCTTCAACTACGAGGCGAACCTCGTCTTCACCGACCGCCGGTGGGGGGCCGCGCTGGAGAAATCCTTCCTCGAGGACTGCAGCCGCTGCCGGGCCATCGAGCCGGAAGCGTGGGCGAAGAGACCCTGGTGGCACAGGATGGTGGAACGGGTGGCGTACCTGTTCAGGCGCGTGTTGTAGCGGCGAGTCTTGCTCTTCACCGTGGCTTGCGGGCGGACCACTGGTCGAACTGCATCTGCAGGTTGAGCCAGAACTCCGGCGTCGTGCCGAGCGCACGCGCGAGCAAGGCAGCGATCTCGGCCGTCATCGCGTGGCGACCGTTGATCAGCAGGTCGACCTCCTGGACGGGAACTCCCATTGCCTCGGCGAGCGTGCGTGGGTGAGGGCTCACGGGCCAAGGAACTCCTCGCGGAGAACTTCTCCGGGCGAGGATGGTGGCGCTTGCGTCGGGATCACGTACTTCTCCTCGAGGGGCCGGTGGCGAACGCCGGCTCATGGTTCGGTGTTCCCCGACCCATTTCGCCGGGGCTTGAAGCCGCCGCCGTCTTGCAACGCGTGATAGCTGCATCGGCTATCCGCTGCGTTTCCGGTTCTTGATGGGATGACGCGCCGTGCGGCACGCGGGAAGGCCTCGCGGCCGAGGAGCGTGTGGCGAGCCACGGTCGAACGGTTCTTGTCGACCTCCGCCGAGGATGCGTCGAAGCTTGATCTCGTGAGCTTCCCGATCATCCGTGCTGACCAGCTTCCGCCGCTCGGGACGAGCCGAGAAACGAGCCTTTATGACTTCAAGGTCACGGTTGCAGACGCCAAGCCCTTTGAATTTGCAAAGGATGTGGCAGCATTTGCGAATGCGTCAGGAGGGACGCTGCTGATTGGGGCGCGCGAACATGATCGTAAGTTGGGTCGTTACGAGCCCCTGAACGAGAAGGATGCCGCCGACACCAAGGACGCATACGGTAGATACGTCACGCAGAGATGCTCGCCCGTCCCGATGTTCGATGTTGTCATCATCCCGAAGGACGGCGGGTTCATTGTGGCCGTGAATGTATGGCCGTTTCCGGGGCAGCCCGTTGGTGCTGAGCTGCGCGGAGACAAAGTAGCTGAGGGCCACGGCGGAAAGGGATACCGATTCCCGATGAGGGTGGGCGTCGATACAATTTGGATTTCTCCGGAGCAATTGCCGATGCTGATGGTGCCTGAAGTGCGAAGAGTGGCGATACTCCTGGATCAAATCCCTGCGCAGAGTCGGGACCGAGTTCAGATCTTCTGGCGCGGGGAAACCCGCAGTGGCACGGACCTGAAGGATAAGGTTATTAGGTTCCTAGGGGTCCAGGTCATGGGGAATGTGGCGCTGTTCGAGAACACCAATGTGTTGGCACAGGCGTACCCGACGATGAGCCATACCATTCCAGACGTTCCGGACCTGCACGTCCCGCTAGACGCGATCGGTAGCGTGTGGAGGGCGGGAGACGGCGAGTGGTGCTTGTTCATTCACGGAAGCTTGAAGGAAGCGACACGCGGCGGCCTCGCGTACTTTCCATAGGAAGTTCAAAGCCACTGCGAGTCATGCGGCACAGATGAGGAACACGAGCCAAAGTGCCCATTGAGGAGCCTCCGCAGTTCCTACGTGGTGTTGCCAAGAGCCCTCATTCGACGAAGCCTCGGATAGTTCGGGGCAGTCTTTCTTAGACCTGATGATGACCAGGGCGCCGGGCGGTGGGCTCTCTTCGCCATCGCCTGGGCAGGACTACTCCTCCCTGCCGCGTAACGGGTTCGGCGGGGAGTGCGCGGGCGTCTCGAGCTTCCGTGACGCAGGGCGCCTCGACCGCCCGGGCGGCGTCGAGCGCCTCCGTCTGCAAGGCCTCGTGCCGCATGTCCCGTCTCTCCTGGAGACGGCTCGCGGAAGCATTTCGGCGGGTGAAAATCCCTCCTGCGGCCTTGTGGGCCCCGTAGTGCCCTTGGTGGGCCGGGGCGCATGGTTAGTACCTGCCCTGGGACGGCCCCCTACAGCCCCCAGGAGGCTCAAGGCCGGCCGGGCGGCGCACCGCAACGAAGGCCTTCACCGCTGGTCACCCCTCCTCGCTGACATATGTTGCCCCATCATCGGCAGCGGGAGGGACGCACATGTCGCGCAGGGGCCAGGGGCAGAACGGCGGGGCGATCATCGCGGAGGCGTTGGTGGGGCAGGGGGTGCGGCAACTGTTCACCCTCTGCGGCGGCCACATCTCGCCGATCCTGGTGGAGTCGAAGGCGCGGGGGATCCGGGTGGTGGACGTCCGGGACGAGGGGCACGCGGTGTTCGCGGCGGACGCGGTGGCGCGCATGACGGGGATTCCCGGCGTGGCGGCGGTCACTGCCGGTCCGGGGGTGACCAACACGGTGACGGCGGTGAAGAACGCGCAGATGGCGCAGACGCCGCTGGTGCTCCTCGGCGGGGCGACGGCCACGGTGCTCAAGGGCCGGGGCGCGCTGCAGGACATCGATCAGCTCTCCCTGATGAAGCCTGTCACCAAGTGGGTGACCACGGTGAAGACGCGTGCGGCGCTCGGTCCGGCGATGGCGCGGGCCTTCGCCACGGCGCGCTCGGGGATCCCGGGCCCGGTCTTCGTCGAGGTCCCGGTCGACCTGCTCTACGACGAGTCCATCGTCCGCGACTGGTACATGAAGGACGCGGGGGTGAAGGACGCGGACAACCTCGGCGCGCGGCTGCTCAAGCTCTACCTGGAGGGCCACCTCTACCGGCAGTTCAACC
>CAZCWA010000193.1:0-9155 GCA_964502265.1 uncultured Myxococcaceae bacterium
GCTTCGGCAGGAAGGAGGGCTGGACCTTCCTCACCGGCGATCCGGTGCACCTGCGGGAGGTGTACGCCGCGCTGGGCGCGCCATTGGGCAACAAGACGAAGCACCCGCCCATGGTGGTGCTGGGCAACGGGAGCACGGGCCAGTGGGTGCGGATGGTGGGCCTGGTGCCGCCGGCGACCCTGGGACGGGAGCTCGAGCGGCTGGGGGCGCCCGCCCCGGAGCGCCTGGAGCGCGCACAGGCGACCTATTTCACCAACACCGTAGTGACCGACCAGCGGGGCGAGCGTCACCGCTTCTACGACGACCTGGTGAAGGGCCGGACGGTGGTGCTGCAGTTCGGCTTCACCTCGTGCAAGACCGCGTGTCCGGCGATGGCGCAGAAGCTCGCGCGCGTGCAGCAGGCGCTGGGGGACCGGGTGGGCAGGGACGTGAACATCCTCACCCTCTCGGTGGACGCGGAGCGGGACTCGCCCGAGGCGCTGGCGGAGTTCGCCCAACGCCACGGCGCCCGCGACGGCTGGTACCTGCTCACCGCCGAGCCGAAGGAGATGGCCGCGCTGCTGCGGAAGCTGGGCGGTTGGTCGCGCACGCCGGCGGAGCATTCGGTGGGGCTGGTGGTGGGCGATACCCGGACCGGCAACTGGTTGAAGCTCACCGGCCACGAGCCGCCGGAGCGGATCGTCTGGGCCATCGAGCACCTCAATGACTGACGACCGCCCCGCGGCCCGCTTGCGGCGCCTCTGGGCGCGCGTTGGGTGGGTGCTCGCGGCGGCGGGAGCGATGGTGCTTTCGGCATGGCTCGGGCAGGCGCTCGCGCCATCGGACGGCCGCGGAGGTGAAGGCGAAAAGGAAGGCAACCGGCCCCCGTCGAGTGAAGGGCGCGCGCTGTTTCGCACCGGTGCCTCGCCCGGCGGGCTCACGCTTCGGGCGGCGTTGGGCACGGAGCGGGTGGCCGTGGAAGGGATGGCGGCCGCATGCGCGAACTGCCACGGACTCGATGGCCGCGGCGGGCTCGAGGGCGGCTACGACGTTCCGCCGATTACCGCCGACCGACTTTTCGCGCCCCGGACTGGACTCCGGGAGCGGCCGGCCTACACGCGAGAGAGCCTTTCGCGGGCGGTGCGCGAGGGCGTGTCCGCCACCGGGCGGCCGCTGTCGCCGGTGATGCCGCGCTACCCGGACGCGGGGCCGGCGCTGGAGGAGGTGCTCCGTTTCGTCGAGCGCCTCGGGACGTTGCCGCCCGAGGGCGTGCACCCCGCGCGTCTGAGGGTCGCCGCCGAGGGGGAGCCTGCGCGGGCGCTGTCGTCGCTGTTCGATGCGGTCAACGCGCAAGGCGGCGTCTGGGGCCGGAGGCTGGAGATCGTGGCACCGGGTGAAGGGCAGCCCCCGGCGCTGGTGCGGGTGGTGGTCGTGGTGGTGGACGACGAGGCAGCGGCCGCGCCGGACGGGGACCCGCTACGACAAGGCGCGGTGCTCGCGGGCGCAGTGCTGGTGGAGGCGCTGCAGCGGGCGGGCGCGGACGTGGACGCCCAGGCGGTTCACGAAGCGCTGGAGCGGGGGCGGTGGCGGGACCGGTGGAGGCTGCTCCGGGACGCGCGGGGGCTGCTCGAGCTGGTGGTGACCGTCCCGCCGGTCACGCACGCGCAAGCAGGCCCGTGAGGACGAAGGGAGGGCGTCAGTCGATGACCGGATTGCACGCCACCGGGCCGCCGTCCGGCAGGTCCAGGGGCTGGGCGATGACCAGCGCGTTCTCCCCGCGGCGGACCTCGATGCCGGGACTGCAGGAGATGGCGAGAAGCTGAGGCGGGTCCGTCCGCGTGAGCGCCTCGACCACCAGCCCGTAGTCGCGGCCCACCGGAACGTCGCGCAGCTCGACGTTCTGGGTCTGGTACTCGCCCTCGGCGGTGAGGCGCACGCCCACCCGGAGCGCCCGGGCCGAGCCGCCAGCCGCGGTGAAGGAGACCAGCTCGCTGAGCTGCACCTGCTCGTGCAGGCAGGTCTGGGTGAGGCCCGCGCACGCGTTGCGCCCGCCGTTGGACTTCCGGAGCGAGAGCTGGAACGCGCCCACGTCTCCCAGCACCGCACGCGAGGCGTGGATCTCGAAGCCGAGCCTGTTGCCGCCCGGGTCCTCCGAAGAGACGTCTCCGTCCCCGCCTCCGCATCCGAAGGCGAGGCTCGGGCCCACGAGCACCAGAAGGCGGGACAGCAGCGTGAAGCGGCTCATGGCTGCACCCGGATCTTCACCGGCACGTCTCCTGTCGGCTGACGGGTTGCCGCCCAGGCGATGCCGCCGGCCGCGCCCGCCGCCACCACCCCGCCGGCGATCCACACCCACGGCTTGCGGTACCAGGCGTCCGCCTCCACCCGGGAAGGCCCTGAGCCATCCCGCGGCACCCGGACGGTGAAGTTCAGCGGGTTGAGGGAGTCTCCGCGGCCGGCCAGCCTCCGCTGCGCGGCGTCCGCGACCTCGAGGTAGTACTCCATGTCGAAGGTGCGCCCGTCCGCGGGGAACTCGTAGGCGGGGACGGTGGCGCGGAACTCCTCCCGGGAGGGCGCCTGCGGATCTCGGGCGAACTCCACCGACGAGAAGGACTGACCGCCCGCGCGCCGGTAGTAGAGCTTGGCCCGCGCCCCCAGCGCCATGTCCTCGATGCGAACCGGCACCTCCAGCGGCGCCCCGGCGGTGTGCTCCTGGAGCGGGTCGAAGGAGAGGGTGACCGGGCGGACGCGGCGCTTGCGGATGTCCTCGCGGATGCGGGCGTAGAGCTCGCGGATGCGCGGCGCGGTGGAGGGGGGAAGCTCGTAGTCCGGGCGCGCCTGGAGGAGCTTCTCATAGGCGTCCCGGGCCTTCTGCTCGTCTCCCAGGTAGAGGTGGGCAAGACCCATCAGCCGGTAGAGCTCCACCAGCTCGTCGTCGGTGACGTCCGGACGGGCGAGTCCCCGTTGCAGCACCCGCACCGCGCGCTCGAACTCGGCCTCGGACAGCAGGCGTTCGGCCTCGCGGACCTCGGGGCTCCGGGTCCCGAGCTGGGCGACGACCGCCCGTGTGGTCTGGACTTCGAGAGCGCCGGCCAGCGCAGACACGCCTGCCGCGCGTGCAGGTGCCGCGGAAAGCGCCAGCAGGGCGAGAAGGTGCCCGAGGAGCCGGGTCATCGGTCGCAAGGTAGCAGAGGCCCCCTTGGAATCCCACCTGGCCGCTCGCCAGTTCGACACGGACGGGGTAGGAGGCACCGACATCATGTTGCAGATCAAGTACGACCAGATCCGCGAGGGCGGCTTCACCGTGAACGAGCAGGTGGGCCTGCCGCTCATCGAGTCCGTGCTGGCGGAGGCGCAGGGCGAGGGCTTCTTCGCGCCGAAGCCGTTCCAGCTCCAGGCGAAGCTGACGAAGGTGGGCACGGGCGTGCTCCTCTCCGGCCGCTTCACCGCGGAGGTGAAGGTCCCCTGCAAGCGGTGCCTGACCGAGGTCACGCTCACGCTCCCGCAGGAGTTCACCCTCAACCTCATCCCGAAGACGCTGGCCCGGGACATGGGGCTGGCAGACGAGCCGGACGACGACGGCCGCACCGAGCGGGCGGGGACGTTCACCCTCGACGACGCGGAGCAGGAGGTCTTCGACGGCAAGGTGATCGACCTGGAGCCGATCGTCCGCGAGCAGTTGTTGCTGGCGCTGCCGATGTCGGCGGTGTGCCAGGACGTGTGCGCGGGGCTGTGCACGCAGTGTGGGCAGAACCTGAACGAGAAGGAGTGCGGCTGCGAGCGGAAGGTCATCGACCCCCGCTTGGCTGCTCTCAAGAACATCAAGCTCAATTGAGGGCTGGCCTTCCTCCGGTGTTTTGAGGTAGGACGCCGCCCCTTTCCGAGGTGTGACGTGGGAGTTCCCAAGAAGCGGACGTCGAAGATGCGCCGGGACCGCCGGCGTGCGGCCAACAGCAACCTGAGGACCCCTGTGCAGGTCATCAGCTGCCCCAAGTGCAAGGAGCCGGTGCTGCCGCACCGCGCGTGCAAGGCCTGCGGCCACTACAAGGGCCGTGAGGTTCTCGCAGTACAGTAGTTGCCGTCGCCCCTTGCGGCTTCGGGTCTAACCAACGTGCGGCTGGCCCTCGATGCCATGGGTGGGGACTTTGCTCCCTCCGCGGCGGTCGAGGGGGCCGTGCGTCATGCGCGTGCGCAGCCCGGTCACCTCATCGTCCTTGTGGGCGATGAGGCGGCCGTGCGCGCGCACTTGACCCGGCTGCAGGCGCCGTCCAACGTCGTCGTCCGCCACGCGGCGGAGGCGGTGGCGATGGACGACGAGCCCTCGCAGGCGATCCGCAGGAAGAAGGATTCGTCCCTCCGCGTGGGCTTCGAGCTCCTGCGGGCGGGCGAGGTGGATGCCTTCGTCTCCGCGGGCCACTCGGGCGCGATGCTGGCGGGTGCGTTGCTGGTGCTCGGGCGCCTGGAGGGCGTGGAGCGTCCGGCGATCGCCGCATTGCTGCCGGCCCTGAAGAAGGGGCGCTGCCTGCTGCTCGATGCGGGGGCCAACGTGGAGTGTCGTCCGCGCCAGCTCGCGCAGTGGGCGGTGATGGGCGAGGCCTACGTGCGCACGGTGATGCACGTGCCAAGGCCGCGCGTCGCCCTTCTCTCCAACGGTGAGGAACCCTCCAAGGGCACCGCGCTCACGCGGGAGGCCCTGGCGCTTCTGCGTGCGGGCGAGGCCGAAGGTGGGCTTTCGTTCCACGGCTACGTCGAGGGCAAGGACATCTTCTCCGGCGGCGTGGAGGTGGTGGTCACCGACGGCTTCACCGGCAACGTGGTCCTCAAGACCGCGGAGGGCACGGCGATGGGCGTGGTGGGCCTCATCAAGCAGGCGATCGCCCGGAGCCCGCTGCCGGAGCGGATCGGCGCGCTCCTGATGAAGCCCACGCTGCTCGGGCTGCGGAAGGTGCTGGACTGGGCGGAATATGGCGGGGCGCCGCTGCTGGGCGTGAACGGGGTGGTCATCGTGGCGCACGGCCGGTCGGACGCCCGGGCGGTGGACAACGCGCTGCGTGCCGCATGCACCACGGTAGAGCTGGGGCTGCTGCCCGCGCTCGAGGACGCGCTACGCCGCGCCGCATCATGGATCCCGGCGCGTGACGGACGGCCTCTTTCAGATTAGACAGCCCGCGGCCGCTGTTAGGCGCTCCGATATGGCACACCAAAACGCACCCGCTCTCCGTCGCACGCGCATCATCGGCACCGGCTCGTACGTGCCGGAGAAGGTGGTCACCAACCAGGACCTCGAGAAGATCGTCGACACGACCGACGCGTGGATCGTGGAGCGCACCGGCATCCGCGAGCGCCGGATGGCCGCGGACGACGAGGTCACCTCGGACATGGCCCACAAGGCCGCGCTGCGCGCCCTCGAGATGGCGAACACGAAGCCGGAGGAGCTGGACCTGATCATCGTCGGGACCATCTCGCCGGACATGCCCATGCCGTCGTCGGCGGCGTTCCTCCAGCACAAGCTCGGCGCGAAGAAGGCGTTCGCGTTCGATCTCTCGGCGGCGTGCGCGGGCTCCCTGTACGGCCTGTCCATCGCGGACCAGTTCGTGAAGACCGGGGCGGTGAAGCGCGCGCTGGTGATCGGCGTGGAGCTGCTCACCCGCATCATCGACTGGGAGGACCGCAACACCTGCGTGCTCTTCGGCGATGCGGCGGGGGCCTTCGTGGTGGGGCCGGCGGAGGACGGGGACGACTCGCGCGGGATCCTCTCCACGCACCTGCACACCGAGGGCGCGCTGACGGACATCCTCTGCATCCGCGGCGGCGGCTCGAAGCATCCGATGAGCGAGCAGGTCATCAAGGACAAGCTCCACAAGGTGTCCATGAACGGCCGCGAGGTCTTCAAGTTCGCGGTGCGCTCCTTGTCGGACGCGGTGAACGAGGCGCTGCAGCACAACGGGATGACGGCGGCGCAGGTCGATCACGTGATCGCGCACCAGGCGAACGTTCGGATCATCGACGCGGTGCTGGACCGGGTGGGCCTGCCGCAGGAGAAGGTCTGGCTGAACATCCACAAGTACGGCAACACCTCGTCGGCCTCGCTGCCGATGACGCTGGACGAGGCGAACCGCGCGGGCCGCCTCAAGAAGGGCGACACCATCGCGATGATGGCCATCGGCGCCGGCATGGCGTGGGGCAGCGCCATCGTCCGCTGGTGAGGCGCGCGCTGCGCACAAAGGGAGGCGGGACATGTCGAAGGTAGCGTTCATCTTCCCCGGACAGGGGAGCCAGACGGTGGGCATGGGCAAGGCGCTGTACGACGCCTTCCCAGAGGCGCGCGCGGTGTTCGACGCGGCGGACGACGCGCTGGGCGAGAAGCTCTCCGCGCTCTGCTTCGAGGGCCCGGAGGACGCGCTCAAGCTCACCGCCAACACCCAGCCGGCCATCCTCACGGTGAGCGTAGCGGCGCACGCGGTGTTCGCGGCGCAGTCCAACGCGCCGAAGCCCGTCTTCGTCGCCGGTCACTCGCTGGGCGAGTACTCCGCGCTGGTCGCGGCGGGGGCGCTCTCGCTCGGGGACGCGGTGCGCAGCGTGCGGGCGCGCGGTCAGTTCATGCAGGAGGCGGTGCCCTCCGGCGTGGGCGCCATGGCTGCGGTGCTGGGCCTGCCGCCGGAGAAGGTGAAGAGCCTCTGTGACGAGGCAGCGCAGGGCGAGGTCGTGGCGCCGGCCAACTACAACTCGCCCGAGCAGACGGTGATCGCTGGGCATGCGGGCGCGGTGGCGCGTGCGTCCGAGGCGCTCAAGGCCGCCGGCGCCAAGCGGGTGATGCCGCTGCCGGTGTCCGCCCCCTTCCACTGCGCGCTGATGGAGCCGGTGAAGGCGCGGCTGGGCGAGGTGCTCGGCAAGGTGTCCTTCAGCGCGCCCACGGTGCCGGTGGTGACCAACGTGGAGGCTTCGGCCAACGCGGACGCCTCGCGGATCGTGCCGCTGCTGCTCGAGCAGGTGACGGCCTCGGTGCGCTGGATCGAGTGCGTGGAGGCGCTGAAGGCCCAGGGCGTGACCCGCGTGGTGGAGCTGGGGCCGGGCAAGGTGCTGTGCGGCCTGGTCAAGCGGATCACCAAGGACCTCGAGTGCTTCAACGTGGAAGACCCCGCGTCTTTGGAGAAGACGCTCGCCGCGCTCACGGCGTAGGCCAGGAGAGACACACGTGTTCGACTTCAACGGGAAGGTCGTCTTCATCACCGGCGGCTCGCGCGGCATCGGCCGGGCGTGCGTGCTGGCGTTCGCGAAGGCGGGCGCGCAGGTGGTGTTCAGCTACGCCGGCAACGAGGCGGCGGCCAACGAGACCGCGGGCATGGTCACCGCGGCGGGCGGCAAGGCGCCGAAGAGCATCCGCTTCGACGTGAGCGACACGAAGGCGGGCGCCGACGCGATCGACGGGATCGTGAAGGAGTTCGGCAAGCTCGACGTGCTGGTGAACAACGCCGGCGTGGCGGTGGACGGCCTGGTGATGCGGGTGAAGGACGAGGACTGGGACCGCCAGCTCGACACCAACCTCAAGGGCGCGTTTGCGCTGATCCGGGCTGCATCCCGGCCGATGATGAAGGCGCGCGGCGGGGCGATCGTGAACCTGACCTCCGTCGTGGGCGAGATGGGCAACGGCGGGCAGGCGGCGTACGCGGCGTCCAAGGCGGGGCTGGTGGGCCTCACCAAGTCGATCGCGAAGGAGCTGGCCTCGCGCAACATCCGGTGCAACGCGGTGTCCCCCGGCTTCATCGGGACCGACATGACGTCGCACCTGAACGAGGAGCTGAAGGGGAAGATGATGGAGGCGATTCCGTTGGGCCGGTTGGGCTCGGCGGAGGACGTCGCCCAGGCAGTGCTGTTCCTCTCGAGTGACGCGGCGGGCTACGTGACCGGCGAGGTGCTCAAGGTGAACGGCGGGATGTACATGTAGCGAGTTCTGGTCAGGGGCGAAGGTGTCGGCTATACCGCGCCCCGTTTTCGTACGGGTACCAAGGTACCAACCACGGAGAGGTTTCTTATGTCGACGTCTGCAATCGAGGCCAAGGTCAAGTCCATCATCGCCGATCAGCTCGGCGTGGGTGAGGACGAGATCAAGCCGGAGTCCTCCTTCATCGAGGATCTCGGCGCGGACAGCCTCGACATCGTGGAGCTGGTGATGGCGATGGAGGAGGAGTTCGAGGTGGAGATCCCGGACGAGGAGGCGGAGAACATCAAGACCGTCGGGGACGCCATCAACTACATCAACACCCACAAGAAGTAGCGCGCCGCTGACGCAGCGCAGCAGGGTGTGACGTGAGGGGGCGGGGCGGACGGAATGTCGCTCCCGCCCCTGCGCGTTTGAAGTCGAAGGTCTGAAACGGATTTGCTCGGAGAGGTCATGGCGGAACGTCGCGTCGTCGTCACTGGAATGGGGCTCATCACCGCGCTGGGCACCGGCGTGGAGAAGAACTGGCAGGCGCTGCTGGCCGGGCAGAGCGGGATCGCCCCCATCACCCGCTTCGAGGTCGGCAAGCTGGACACGACCATCGCCGGCGAGGTGAAGGACTTCCAGGCGGAGGAGTACATCGACCGCAAGGAGGCCCGCCGGATGGACCTCTTCACGCAGTACGCGGTGGCGGCGGCGGAGATGGCGGTGCGCCAGAGCGGGCTGCCCATCGGCCCGGACAAGCCGAACGGCTACGCGGCGGAGCGGGTGGGCGTGATCGTGGGCTCGGGCATCGGCGGGATCGCCTCGCTCGAGGAGCAGCACAAGAAGGGGATGGAGAAGGGGTTCGACCGCGTGTCGCCGTTCTTCATCATCCAGATGATCATCAACATGGCGCCGGGATCGATCAGCATCCGCTACGGCGCCAAGGGCCCCAACTGGGCCCCGGTCTCCGCCTGCGCGACCTCCGCCCACGCGATCGGCGAGGCCTGGAAGTCGATCAAGTTCGGCGAGACGGACGCGATGATCTGCGGCGGCTCGGAGTCGTCGGTGACGCCGCTGTCCCTGGGCGGCTTCTCGGTGATGAAGGCGCTGTCCACGCGCAACGCGGAGCCCCAGCGGGCGTCGCGGCCGTTCGACAAGGAGCGGGACGGCTTCGTGATGGGCGAGGGCGCGGGCGTGCTGGTGCTGGAGGAGCTGGAGCACGCGAAGAAGCGCGGCGCCACGATCCTCGCGG
>CAZCWA010000194.1:0-4610 GCA_964502265.1 uncultured Myxococcaceae bacterium
CCGCCCTGCCGGATCCGTCGGCGATCCAGCGGCTGTGGATGGTCAGCGTCTCGCGGTCCTGGCCGAGGAAGGGCTGGTAGAAGTCCGCCACCAGGACGAAGCGGATGGCGCCGCGGCCATCGTCGTAGCGCTCGTAGCCGTAGGACAGCTCCCCGTCGGTGCGGGTGAGCTCGAGGTTGACCTGCAGCGGGTCCGTACCGGTGGCGTAGACGACGTGCAGGGACTCGACCTCGCGATCGTCGTCCGCGTCGGCGAAGCCGGCCTCGCGGATCGCCTTCGCATTCCAGGTGAGCTCCCCCGTCCCGCGCCGCACGTCCGCGGTGGGCGCGAAGAAGCCGGTGGCGCCCGCGAGCCAGGCCTCGTCGCCGTCCGCGCGCCGCTTGACCTCCCAACGCCACGCGTACTCCAGCGTCCCGTCCCCGAGGTCCTGCCGCTCGATCACCACCCGGAGCTCCCGTGAGCGGTCGCGGTCGTCGGTGAACGGGCCCCACACGCGACGATGCGCGCCGCGCTCGGTGGGCCGCGCGGTCCGCACCCGCTCCAGCACGTCGAGCACGGTGAAGAGCAGCGCGTTCAATGCATCCGAGCCTCCCTTCGTCTCCGCATGCGCCTTCGAGGGATCGCCCACCGCCAGTCCATCCCTCCGCACGCCGAGGCCGCCGCGGGACTGCGCCGCCTGGGGCACCTGCGTCTGCAGCGCCGCCTTCGAGGGCAACGCGTAGAGGAACTCGAGGTCGTCGTTGGAGTACACGCCGCAGCCCGCGAGCGAGAGCGCGACGAATCCGGCCAGCGTGCAGCGGAAGAAGGGGATCAGCGCCATGGCAGGGCTCCGGGCTCGAAGCTGAGCTGGGCGGACAGCTCCCAGTAGCCCAGCGAGCGGTTCTCATCGACGTTGTAGAGGAGGTAGTGGACGCGCCCGCGCACCCCGGCGGAGAGCGAGGGCAGAAGGCGGAAGCGGACGCCGCCCACCACACCGGGCGAGAGGGTGACGAAGGTCTGCTGCGGCAGCACCGGATCGTCGAACGCGCGCGAGGCGACCACCGCCGCCAGCCGCCCTCCGGCATGCGGGACCAGACGTCCCACCGGCCACTCCGCGGCGATCGTCGTCCCCACCGCGAGGTTCGTGTAGCGGTAGGGGAGCGCGTCCGGGAGGCGCTCGAGCCGCAACTGCTCGCGCCCTCCGCCGAGCCCGGCGTCGAACGCCCACAGCCAGTCCTTGCGCAGAAAGCCGTGCAGGGTGAGCTCGGCGCCGAGCAGCGGCGTGGAGGGGAAGAGCGACTCGCGCGTGGGCCCATCGAAGAAGGACTGGTACGCGCCCACGAGCGCGAAGGACATCCGCGCACCGTCGGCCGCCGGGTTCACCCAGCCACCCTTCACCGGATCGTCGGAGAAGGGCGCGTCCCGAAGCCTGCCGTCGTCCACCTGCGTGATGCGCCCCGCTGACACGGTGACCTCGCCCACGCGGAGGCGATCCGGCAGCCTGCGCTTCAACCGGTAGACGCCGGGCTGCACCGCGATGCGTCGCTCCTCGCCCTTCGTCTTCCAGACCTCCGCGGCGACGAAGCCTCGGCCATCGACCACGTACCAGGTGCCCTCGGGCGCGGCGGCGGCGAAGACCAGCCCCTCCTTGCGATCGACGACGTCGGTCAGCACGAGGTCCCCGTTCCCCTGGAAGTCGTACGAGTAGGTCGGGTGCTGCGCGCCGGCGAGGCTGGCCACGGTGTCCGCCACGGTGCGCTCGTACGCGTAGGCATAGGCCTCGGCGAGGCTGACCCGGCCGTCCTGCGAACGGTCCGCGTCCCCCAGCAGCCCGCTGGCGAGGTGGTGCGAGAAGTAGCTCCCGCCGATCGCGTCCGACTCCTGCGAGTCCTCGTCCGCCGCGCTGGAGGTGAGGATCACCAGCCCCTGCGCATCGCGTGGCGCGCTGGCCTGGATCTCGAAAGCGGGCGCCTTCCGCGCGCCCTTCCGCCGCGTCATCTGACCCGACTGGCAGGCGTCGAAGATCCCCACCCGCACGTCCGCGGGCGCCTGCGCGAGCCGGCTGCGCAGCGCCGCGAACGGCACCTGCGTCTCCCCCAGCCGCAGCGCGCCGTCCTTCGCGTGCCCCGAGTAATAGAGGATGAGCGCGGTCCTCTCCCCCCGTCGCTGCGCGGCGAGCGAGAGCGCCTCCACCTCCGCCACCGCCTCGAGAAACTGCTGCGACGACGCGTTGAGCAGAAGCCGCGCGTCCTTCGGGTGCACGCCGCCGAGCCGCAGGAGGATCGCGTGCATCTTCCTCGCGTCCTCGCGGGCGTAGCGAAGCGGCCGCGTGTCCCGGCCCCCTTCGTCGTTGCCGGCGACGACCGCGAAGCGCCGCACCTCGCCCACCGCGTGCCCCCGAACAGGCCACAGCACGCACGCAACCAGCGCGAGGGCGAGCAAGACGGGCATGCGCAGCGGAGAGGAAGCGCGCATCAGGGCTTGAGGAGCGTGCGGTGGAACTGCCGGGCGGGGAGGTCGAGGGCGGGCATCCGTGTCACCTCACCCTTCGCCTCGGAGAAGGCGCGCCACGCGGCCTCGCGCGCGGCGTCCACCGAGAGTGGCTCGTCCGAGAGCAGGAGGATCACCCGCTCCCAGCCCTCGCCGTAGAACTCCACGCTGTCCGGCAGCCAGGCAAAGCCCTCCGCGGCGTGCGCCACCGGCAGGCTGAGGCCCTCCTCCGGATAGAGCGGCGAGACCTCGCCTTCCGAATCGATCGAGAGCGCGAGCACGAACCGGCTGTCGCCCGGCCGGTAGCCGATGCGCACGCGCTCGCCGTCTGCCAGGGGCTCCGGTCCTTCCGCGGAGGCCGACCGCTGCGGCCCGTCGTCCCCTTGCGCGATCCGCAACTCCAGCGCGCCGTCCCCCTTGGTGCGGTTCGGGCGCCCGGCCTCACCGCCCCACGTCCCGACGTTGACCATCACCAGCGCCACCGCCGCGGCCGCCAGTGCGGGCACCACGTAGCGCAAAGGGCCGGACGGGCGTTTGCGGTTCGCGCGCTCCCCGATGCGGGCGGCGAAGCGCTCGAAGGGGATCGCCGCCTCGAAGGCGCGCTGCTCTTCATCGAAGCTCTGGAGCCTCGCGCGGCAGACGACGCAGGCCGCCGCGTGTTCGCGGGTGGCGCGCGACTGGGGCCCGTCCAGCTCTCCTGCGCGCAGGCGGCGCAAGGTGAGCTCACCCGGATGGGAAGAGGCGGAGAGGCTCATGGCCGCAGCTCCTGACCGCTGACCTGAGCGAAGTGCTGCAGGCGCTTGCGGACGGTGGGGACGGAGCGCCCGAGGAGCCGTGCGACCTCCTCCAGGGTCATCTCGTCCACGTGGTAGTGGATGGCCACCGCCTGGGTCTCCGCGTCGAACCGGCCGAGCACCGCGCGCACCTGCTCGCGCAGCTCCATCGTCTCGTGGCTGCCGTCGTGCGGGGCCCGGGCCTTCTGCTCGCGCTCGAAGATCCGCCGCCATCCGGCGCGCTCCTGGCGCAGCTCGTTGAGGCAGTGGTGGGTCGCGATCTTCATCAGCCAGGTGAGAGGAGAGGCCTCGTTCCGGAAGCCCGTGTGGTTCGTGAAAGCGCGGGCGAAGACCTCCTGCATCGCGTCCTCCGCCCGCGCGCGATCCTTCAACAGGTACAGGCACCGCCCGAACACCGCGCCGCCGTGGCGCGTGTAGAGGTCGTGGAGCACGGTCTTCGCGCTCGCGACCTCGACATCGCGTCCACCTCCACCGGGGATGAGCTGGAGCGCCGGAGGGGCCATGAACCAGACGGGTCCTCGCGCTACAGCGAGGAGTACTCCGCGGTGGTGAAGACGCAGTCCTGCGCCTCTACGCCCCAGCCGTGGAACGGGGCCCAGTTCGCGTAGAGGAACTGGCTGAGGAAGTTCGAGTCCCAGCACTCGTTCGCGGTGGCCGGCATGGGCAGCTCGCCGCCCGTCGCCCTCACGTCCGCGCGGCCCGAGCCGTCCGCGTTCCAGCGGCTCTTGATGGTGAGGTGCTCGGGCGTGGACTGCTGCGGATCGAAGCCGGCGTGGATGTCCTTGTTGAGGCTGAACTCGAAGACGCCGCCCTGCTGCGCGAGCTTGCGGTAGCGGTACGAAGCGTCGGTCAAGGCGCCGGTCTCCTCCTCGCGGAGGTTCTTGAAGTCCACGTCGATGGTGGTCTCCGACGATGGGTCGAGCCGCGCGTAGGTGACCTCGGCACGGCCCTCCTCGTTGCCGTGCTCGGGGAGCGTCCTCGCTGCGTCGAAGTCGAGCACGAAGCTGCCCTGGCCGAAGTGCTTCATCGCCTGGCCGCTCGCGTCGAGCGAGGGGGTGTGCGTGCCCGAGAGCACCGCCACGAAGTCGCCGTCGCCCGCGGTCTTCGCCTTGCCCTCGAGCATGTAGTCGAAGGTGTTGGCGCCGGTCTTGGTCACCGTGAAGCGCCAGGTGTTCGGGCTCAGCGCCTCGGTGTGAGGGCCCCACACCGCGGTGCTGCCGTTGACGGTGGTGGCCGGGTGCTCGGCGATGTTGCGCACCAGCGTCAGCACCGCGCCCACGCCCGCGTTGACGCCCACCGTCGCGCCGCGGGTGAGCTTGTAGAAGTCCGACGTCTCGCCCTTCAGCT
>CAZCWA010000194.1:4710-6467 GCA_964502265.1 uncultured Myxococcaceae bacterium
CCCACCGTCGCGCCGCGGGTGAGCTTGTAGAAGTCCGACGTCTCGCCCTTCAGCTCCTGGCGCTGGGTGCCGGTGTCGCTCTGCAGCGCGCTGCCGGAGCGGCCGGGGACCTCGAGGCGCACGGTGTCCGCGGTGGGGAAGCCGTCGCGGAACTCGCCGCCCGCGCCCTCGCAGGCGACCAGCGTGAACACGGCGGCGAACAGTCCGAGGCGGGCGATGCGGAGTGACTGCATGGGTTCTCTCCTTCTTGCGCGGCGGCCGATGAAGTCGGCTCGCCGGATTCAGCGACATGGACACCGCACCGGCGTGGATCTGAAAAGGCCGCCGACGTATTCCGAAAACCGTAGTCGAAACGGCAGCTTGTGGCGCGGTGCGCGGGAGCGGCCGGGCGGGCAGGCGTTCCGGACCGGAGCCTGATCCCGTGCGGGATCGTCCCCAAGTTGCCCGTAAGGGGGTGCCACGTGGAAGCGGAGCCGAGGTCCAGGATCCGGGTAGCGGCGGTGGGCGATCTGCACTGCCGCGACAACGACCATGGGCGCTTTCGCCAGTTCGTGAAGCAGGTGAACGAGGAGGCGGACATCCTCCTGCTGTGCGGGGACCTCACCGATCACGGCAAACCGGACGAGGCGAAGGTGCTGGCGGAGGAGCTGTCCTCGCTGCGGGTGCCGGGCGTCGCGGTGCTGGGGAACCACGACTACGAGTGCGGCAAGGAGGAGGTCCTCATCCAGGAGCTGCAGAAGGTGAACGTGCGCTGCCTCGACGGCGAGTCGTTCGTCTTCGAGAAGCGGCTCGGGGTGGCGGGGGTGAAGGGCTTCGGCGGCGGCTTCGGCCGCGCGACCCTGCAGTCCTTCGGCGAGGCGCACACCAAGGCCTTCGTGCAGGAGGCGGTGGCCGAGGGCCTCAAGCTGGAGATGGCGCTCGGGCGCATGGACCTGCCGAAGAAGATCGTCCTCATGCACTACTCGCCGATCCTCGGGACCATCGAGGGAGAGAATCCGGAGATCCGCGCGTTCCTCGGCAGCAGCCGGCTCGCCTACCCGATCGACGAGTACGGCGCGGACGCGGTCTTCCACGGCCACGCGCACCACGGGACCCTGCGCGGCGAGACCGAGAAGGGGATCCCCGTCTTCAACGTGGCGATGCCGCTGCTCCAACGGCAGCTCGAGCGGCGCTTCGTGGTCTTCGAGGTCTGAGCCGGGCTCGGGGCGCCGGGCCTGGTGTTACCGTCCGGGCCGTGTCGGCTCCAAGAGTTCTCGTCCTCGTGTCCGTGCTGTTCTCCGCTGCGTCCGGCCTCGGCTGCTCGCCGCATTACGTGCAGGTCACCTCGTCCGCGCGCGCGCTCGCCGAGGAGGATCGCGAGGCGGACGCGCTGCGCATCTACGCCGCCGCCGCCGAGGAGTCGAAGCTCGACGAGCTGTTGCTCGAGGTGGACCGGGGGATGGTGCTCCACCGCGCCGGGCGCTGGGAGGAAAGCGCGAAGGTGCTCACCGCCGCGGCACGGCTGGCGGACGCCCGCGAGACGGTGACCCTGGGCGACGAGTTCTTCGGCCGCGCACCGTGGCGCATGGGCACCCTGGAGCGACAGGCGCTGCACGCGGTGAACGCGCTCAACTTCCTCATGCTCGGTGAAGAGGACGGCGCGGTGGTCGAGGCGCGCCTTACCGACTCCTTGCACCTGCAGGCGCGCGTGGAGGAGGAGGTCCGCCGCAAGCTCGAGCGGAACCTGATGCTGGCCCCGTTCGACGAGGAGGTGCGCG